>JBFWNZ010000040.1:0-17754 GCA_050250795.1 Alphaproteobacteria bacterium
CGGGTCGAGCTTTTTGTCCTGGCCGATCACGGTATTGGTGCGCAGCCCGGTATAGGCGTCGGCAAAGCCGAGATCGATCCCGACGGCGTCGCTGGTGCTGCCGCCGAAGGCGCAGCCGACGATGTTCAGGAAGGCGCGTGCCGCCTCGTGCTGCACATTCTTGGGCAGGTCGCCGTAATTGGTGCGCAGGATGAATTCCGCAAGCTCGCGGGTCGTCTCGGTCATCGCAGCCTCCCTGATGTTTTCGGGCGTCGGCGCGCGATGGCCTCGCCCTTCGGTTCGGATCGTGGACGGGCCGGCGGTCGCCGCACCCGGATGGCAGGTTGGCGATAGCCTATGCCGGGTGCATGAAGCCGGCAACTGTCGGTGCGCGCGGCGCGGGTGTATATCTGCGGCTATGCACAATGCGGGCGGAGGCGGCGTCATCGCCGCTTAACCGTCCGGCAGCCGAATGGGGAAACCGCCGATGTACGATCCGCGCCACGCTCCGCTCGTTCCCTTCGCGCCGCTGCGCGAGGTCTTCCTGCGCGACGGCGACACGCCCAGCGCCCTGCTGGAGCGCTGCATCCGCACCGTCGAGGCGCGCGAGCCGGATGTCCGTGCCTTCGTGACCCTCGACCAGGAAGGCGCGCGCGCCGCCGCGGCCGCATCGGATGCGCGTTACAGGGCGGGTGCGCCGCTGTCGCCCATCGACGGCATGCCCTTCGGCGTGAAGGACATCATCGACACGGGCGACATGCCGACCCAGATGAACAGCGGCCTTTACGCCGGCCACCGCCCCTTTCGCGACGCGGCGGGCGTGCAGGCGATGCGGGCCGGCGGCGCGGTCATCCTCGGCAAGACGGTGACGACCGAATTCGCCTGCGGCGAATCCGGGCCCACCCGCAACCCCTTCGACCTGGAACGCACGCCCGGCGGATCGTCCAGCGGGTCCGGCGCGGGTGTGGGGGCAGGCATGATGTGTGCCGCCTTCGGCACGCAGACCCGGGCATCCATCGTTCGACCCGCGGCCTATAACGGCGCCTATGGCTACAAGCCGACCGTCGGCGCGCTCAATCTCGGCGGCGTGCATCCGGTCTCGCCGACGCTGGACCATCTCGGCAGTATCGCCGCCAGCCTCGCGGATTGCTGGCTGGTGGCGCGGCATGTCGCGGCGGCGGTGGGGGCCGACCATCATTGCCGGCCGCTGGCGGGGCCCGCGGAACTGCCGCCCCCGGCCGTGCCGAACCGGGTCGCCTTCATCCGCACCAACGGATGGGCCGAGACCCCGGCGGAGTCGCAGGCGGCATTCGAGGGCTTCCTCGATTTCCTGCGCAATATCGGCGTGACGGTGTCGGACGCCTCTGCCGACGGGGATCTCGCCGCGTTCGAGACGGCGCTCCGGCCGGTCGACGCCTGGTCGCGCGAACTGATGGCCTATGAGATGCGCTGGCCGATGCGCGGATATCGCGACCGCGGCGGCAATGCGCTGGGCCCCACCATCCAGGCGCTGCTGCAGCTGTCGGACGGCATGTCCGAGGCGGATTACGGTACGCTGCTGGACCGCCGCAACACGCTGATCGCGCAGCACGCCGCGCTGGCGATGCGCTACGACCTGATCGTGACTCTGTGCAGCGACGGCCCGGCGCCGAAGGGGCTGGCCTTTACCGGCAACCGGTCCTTCATCACGCCCTGGAGCGTGCTGGGCGCGCCGGCGCTGGCGCTGCCGATGCTGGCGGCGGAGGACATGCCGCTCGGCGTGCAGATGATCGGCTATCGCGGCGCGGACGCCGCGATGATGGGCTATGCCCGCTGGATCGACGAGGGGTGGTTCGGAAAGGTCTGACCCGGGCTAGAAATGCACCGACAGGCTGAGCGCCCCGAAGATGTCGGCGGATTTCTGGTTCTCGAATTCGCGCGTGCGATAGATCTGGGTGAAGGTCAGCCGGTACTTGTCATAGACCAGCGCCGCGCCGCCCAGCAGGTCGCCGACGAAGATGTTGCGGTCCACGCTGTGGCTGTCGGCGAAGGTGTTGCCGTCCAGGAAGATGTTGTGGAACACCGCCCGTCCTTCCGCACCGGCAAACAGATACCAGGCGAAGCGGCCGCCGGTCGGCTCCACGGCGTCGAGGCCCGAAAGCGAGGGGCGGATATGCGGAGGGCCGTAATCGACATGCAGGCCCTGTCCCAGGCGCACGGTGCTGCCGATATTCACCAACGTCATGACGTTGCCGACCGACGCGCCCAGATTCGGGATGATGTCATAGGATAGCGGCCCCAGCGAACCGGGCTGCGGCCGCCATTTCCGCTCGGCCGTGAGCATCGCCGCCGGCTCGTTCTTGAGCTGGTTGTCCCAGCCCTCGGCCGTGTCGACGCCGATGATCTCGTGCACCGTGTTCTGGACATAGCGCCCGCCGGCCATCGGCCCGACCACGCCCAGGCTCAGTTCCACCGTGTCCAATGCGTCGAGGTCGGCGTCCAGGACGTCGCCCTTGGTCTCGGCCATGGCGGCGACCGAGAAATACAGCCAGCCGGCATAGGGCCGGTCGTCGGGCACGAGTTCGCGGGCGGCCGTGTTGGTGGGCGTGTAGAGCATCTGTCCGGCGGCGAATCCCAACCGTCCGCCATGGACGTCGCCGATGGGATACAGCCAGGACAGCAGGTCGAACACGGTCTCGTTTTCGTATTTCGTCTTGTCCGAGACCCAGGCCATCCGCACGCCGTTGGTGTAATGGCGGTCGGTGCCGGCGATCTTGTCGTTCTCGAATTGCAGTGTCAGCGTGCCGCCCGACGGTTCCTGCGCGAAGACGGGCATGGAAACCAAGGCACAGGCGAAAGCAAATATCGCTATCCGCATCGGGGAATCGTTCGCTCCGCGAGAGCTTGCGAGGACATGTCCACTGCTTAACGGCTGAGGCAGCAAGACGTTCCTCTATTCCGTAAAGCTATCGCTGTTCTTGGCCGCGGTCTACCCAAGGGATGTTCTGTGCGAATCCGCCAAGGCTGCGCTAGAGTTCGCACCGGCATGCTCCGTCAAGCGGGCGGCCGAGCCGGGGAGGGCACGCATGGCGTTCAGGATTTGGGGCCGGCCGACATCGGCCTGCACGCAGAAGGCCCTGTGGGGGATCGAAGAGGCCGGAATCGACTATGAACTGATCCTGGCCAGCGCCACGATGGGTGCAGGCGGGCATGTGTCCAAGGGCAACAAGCCCTATGGTATCGTCGACACGCCGATGTACCGGGCGATGAACCCGAACGGCACGGTGCCGACCATCGACGATGGCGGCTACATCCTCTGGGAATCGAACTCCATCGTCCGCTACGTTTCGATGACGTACGCGCCGGAAAAGATGTACGGCAACGATATCGGTCTGTTCTGCGATGCCAGCCGCTGGATGGACTGGGAGGCCTCGGGCCAGTTGCCGGGACAGCATATCGTCGTCATGCACACCGTCCGTCTGCCGCCGGCGCAACGCGACCCGCAGGAACTGGCGCGGGGTGTGGCGATGCTTGAGGGGAAGTTCCGCCTGCTCGACGCGCATCTCAAGGGGCGGAAATATGTCTGCGGCGACCGCTTCACGCTGGGCGATATTCCCGTGGGCATGCGGGCGGCACGCTGGCTGCTGTTCGATATCGAACGGCCGAAGACGCCGCATCTCTGCGACTGGGTCGAAAGGCTGAAGGAACGCCCGGCCTTTCAGAAGCATCTGGGCGATCCGCAACTGCATTTGGGAGGCTGACCGATGGCGATCCGTATCTGGGGGCGCCCGACCTCGTCCTGCACGCAGAAATCGCTCTGGGCGATGGAAGAGGTCGGGGTCGATTACGAACTGATCCTGGCCAGCGCGGTCATGGGGCCCGGCGGGCATGTGTCCAAGGGCAACAAGCCTTTCGGCATCGTCGATACGCCGGAATACCGGGCGATGAACCCGAACGGGACGGTCCCGACCATCGACGACAACGGCTATGTCCTCTGGGAATCCAATTCCATCGTCCGCTACCTGTCGATGAAGTACGCGCCGGAAAAGATGTACGGCAACGACATCGGCACGTTCTGCGACGCCAGCCGATGGATGGACTGGGAGGCGCATACCCAGCTTCCCTGGGCCTATATCATCGTGATGCAGACGGTGCGCCTCGCGCCGGACCAGCGCGATCCCAAGGAACTGGCGCGCGCGACCGCGGCGCTGGAGAGCAAGTTCCGGATGCTCGACGCGCATCTGGCGGGCCGGAAATATGTCTGCGGCGACGGCTTCACCCTGGGCGACATTCCCATCGGCATGCGGACCTATCGCTGGCTGCTGTTCGATATCGAGCATCCGAAGACGCCGCATATTGACGCATGGATGGCGCGGCTCAAGGAAAGGCCGGGATTCCAGAAGCATCTGGCCGATCCGGCGCTGCATCTTAGCGGTTGAGGCGATTGCGGCGCGGGCGCGGCCTGATAAAATCAGTCCGGACAAATCCGGCGGAATGAACAAGGGACCGGGAGGAAGCGATGGCGATCGAAGTGGTGAAGCTGGACGAACCGATGCTGGCCGAGGTGCGCGGCGTCGACTTGACCAAGCCTGTGCCCGACGAGGACCGCCGCGCGATATATCGAGCCTTCGTCGATCACCATGTCCTTGCGTTCCGCGACCAGACCCTGCCGCCGGGCCAGGTGGTGGAGGTGGGGCGCCTGTTCGGCGACCTGCAACCGCACATCACCAAGAAATACTGGCATCCCGACTACAAGGATCTGATCGTGATGACCAACCTGAACAAGGACGGTCAGATCGATCAGTTGGACTCCAAGCGCGGCGTCGGCTGGCATACCGACATGTGCTACATGGAGGTGCCGGCCAAGGCGACGATGCTGCACACCATCCGCATTCCCGAGGTCGGCGGCGACACGCTGTTCCTCAACCTCTACATGGCGCATGACAGCATGCCCCAGGCGCTGCGCAAGCGGCTGGAAGGGCTGAAGGCGACGTTCCGCTATGGCGGACGGCACACCGAGGACGCCAAGCGCCTGACCGACGAAGACCGCGCCCGCCCGCCGGTTGCGCATCCGATCCTGCGGCGCGTCGAGGATTCGGGGCGGACCTCCATCTACTGCAACCCCTATCACACCATCGGCATCGAGGGGTGGGAGGAGACTGCGGCCGACGACCTGCTGGGCGAGGTCTACGAGTGGTGCCGGCAGGACCGGTTCCAGGCGCGGCATCGCTGGCGCCAGGGCGACACCGTGATCTGGGACAACCGCTGCTGCTGGCACTCGGCCACCGGCGACAACCCGCTGCGCCAGCCGCGCGAGTTTTATCGCGCCACGGTCAGCGGCACGGTCCCGGTCGCCGCGCACTGAGGCTCGCGCCGGCGCCGGCCGCGGCGCTATACTCCTGCCAAAGCAAGCCTGCGGGAGGAGTGGACCATGCCGGACGACCTGCGCAGCAAGACCGCCCCCCATACCCCTTTCCTGGCCGGGGAAGAGCGGTTGGGGCCGCTGGAGTCCCGCTATGTCGATCCGGCGGCGCTGCCCTGGCAGCCGACCGGCTTCCCGGGCATCGATTGGAAAATCCTCTTCAAGGATGAAGCGCGCGGCCTGCTGACCGCTTATCTGCGCTGGGCACCCGGCTCCTTCCTGCCGATGCATGAGCATGTGGATGTCGAGCAGACCTGGGTGCTCGAAGGCTATCTGGAGGATGATCAGGGTCGCTGCGGGCCGGGGCAGTTCGTCTGGCGTCCGCAGGGCAGCCGGCATGTCGCCCGCGCGCCCGAGGGTGCTGTGATGCTGGCCATCTTCCAATGTCCCAATCGTTTCCTCGAAGAGGGGGCCTAGCCATCCCGATGCCGCGGCGATGACCGACGATCCGGCGGCGCCGGACGAGGCGCCCTATGTGCTTGAGGATCAGGTCGGCCACCTGCTGCGTCGCGCGCACCAGCGGGCCAGTCAGATTTTCCTGGCGACCATCGGCGATCCCAGCGTCACCCCGATGCAGCTTGCTGCGCTCGTTCGGCTCCATGAGCATGAGCCGTCCGGCGGCCTGTCCCAGAACCATCTGGGCCGTCTGACGGCAATGGACCCCGCAACCATCCAGGGCGTGATCCGGCGCCTGATGGAGCGCGGCCTCATCCATCGCAGCGCCGATGCGGCGGACCGGCGGCGCAAGACGTTGCGCCTGACCGATGCCGGCCGCGCCGCTGTGGCCGGGTTGCTGGACAGCGCGGCGGAGGTGAGCCGGCGGACGCTGGAGCCGTTATCTCCCGCCGAGCAGCGCAGTTTCCTGCGGCTTCTTCGCCGGCTTGCCTGACCCTTGCAGCGCGCCGGCATTCGCGGCAGAATAATTCGTACACAAATGAATTTCCGGCTCGCGATTGCGGCTGGAGCGACGCGGCAGGCGGCGGCATGGGGGCTTATCACCGTCCGAGGCTATTGGGTGAGGCGCTGGGCCATCTGGCCGCCGGCCCGCTGACGGTCGTCGCCGGGGGCACCGACCATTACCCCGCGCGTGTCGGGCCGCATCCGGATGAGGATTTGCTGGATATCTCCGGTCTCGACGAGTTGCGCGGCATCCGCGACGCGGGCAGCCATTGGCGCATCGGGGCGCTGACGACCTGGACCGGGATCGCAGAAGCGGACTTGCCGTCCGTCTTCGACGGGCTGCGGGCGGCGGCATGCGAGGTGGGCGGCGCCCAGATTCAGAACCGCGGCACGGTCGGCGGCAACCTCTGCAACGCATCGCCGGCCGCGGACGGCATTCCGCCGTTGCTGGCGCTGGACGCCCGGGTCGAACTGTCCGGCCCGGACGGTGTCAGGGCCATGCCCCTCGCGGGTTTCGTCACCGGCAACCGGCGCACGCAGCGCCGGCCGGACCAGTTGCTGACGGCGATCCTGGTGCCGAAGCCGGCACGGCCCGCGCAATCCGCCTTTCTGAAGCTGGGCGCGCGCCGCTATCTCGTGATTTCCATCGTCATGGCCTCGGCGGTGCTGGAGCGTGCCGCCGACGGGACGGTCGCGGCGGCGCGGGTCGCGGTCGGCGCCTGCTCCGCGGTGGCGCAGCGCCTGCCGGCGCTGGAGGCGGCGCTGGTCGGGCGCCCCGTCGCGCCGGGGCTCGGTGCGGCCTCGATCCCCGCGCATCTGGCGCCGCTCGCACCTATCGACGATGTCCGCGGCAGCGCCGATTACCGGATGGACGCGGCCATGACCGTGGTCCGGCGGGTGCTGGATCGCGCGGCCGTGGAAGGGCGTGGCGCATGACCGCTTTTACCCTCAATGGCCGCGCTGTCTCGCTGGACGGGAACCCGGGGCGGCGGCTGGCGGCGGCGCTGCGGGACGATCTCGGCCTGACCGGCACCAAGATCGGCTGCGATGCCGGTGATTGCGGCGCCTGCACCGTGCTGATCGATGGGCGGCAGGCCTGTGCCTGCCTCGTCCCGGTCGGGCAGGTCGAGGGTGCTGCGGTGGAGACGGTGGAAGGGCTCGCCCGCGACGGGCTGACCGCGCTCCAGGCGGCCTTTCATGCGCATGGCGCCGCGCAATGCGGCATCTGTACGCCCGGCATGCTGATGGCGGCGACGGATCTGCTGCGCCGCGATCCGCGACCGGGACGCGCGGCGGTGGAGGATACGCTGGGCGGCGTGCTCTGCCGCTGCACCGGCTATGAGAAGATCGTCGATGCGGTCCTGGCCGCGTCGGGCGGCATGGGGCACAACGCTGTCGCCCCGGCACCGGGCTGCGCCGTCGGCGCAAGGCTGCCGCGCATCGACGGGCATGACAAGCTGACTGGCACGGAACTGTTCGGCGCGGATGCGGCGCCGGCCGACAGCCTGCATCTGCGCATCCTGCGCTCCCCGCATGCCCATGCGCGCTTCGTCCTCGGCGATCTCGCGCCGCTGCATGCGCGCTGGCCGGGCCTTGTCCGGGTACTGACGGCGGCCGATGTGCCGGGGCGCAACGGTTTCGGCATCATCCCCGGCCTGATGGACCAGCCGGTCTTCGCGGACGGCGTCGCGCGCTATCGCGGGGATGCGGTACTGGCGCTGGTCGGCGATGCCGACACGATCGCGCGGCTGCCGGATTCCGAGGTGCCCATCGCCTGGGAGGTGCTGGCGGATGTGCGGGACATGCCGTCCGCCCTGCGGCCCGGTGCCCCGCAACTGCATGCCGACAAGGCGGAGAACACGCTGATCCGCGGCCGCGTCGTGCGCGGCGATGCGGAGGGCGCTGTTGCGGGCGCCGCGGCCGTCGCGGAGGGGGCCTGGACGACCAGCTTCGTCGAGCACGCCTATATCGAGCCCGAGGCTGGATATGCGCGGCGCACCGGCGACCGGATCGAGATCGTCGGCTGCACCCAGGCGCCCTATATGGACCGCGAGACGGTGGCGGCCGTGCTGGGCATCGCCGAGGACCGCGTTCGCGTGATCCCAACCGGTTGCGGCGGCGGCTTCGGCGGCAAGCTGGACGTGGCGGTGCAGCCGGCGCTGGCGGTGGCGGCCTGGCTGCTGGACCGTCCGGTGCGCACGGTGTTCACCCGGCCGGATTCCATGCGTGCGACGACCAAACGCCATCCGGCGGCGATCCGGGCCCGCATGGCGGCCGATGCCGAGGGCCGGCTGGTCGCGCTCGATTTTCATGCCGATTTCGAGACCGGCGCCTATTCCTCCTGGGGGCCGACGGTGGCGGGGCGGGTGCCGGTGCATGCGACCGGCCCCTATGCCGTCGCCAATGTCCGCGCGACCAGCCGCGCCGTGTTCACCCATCATCCGCCGTCCGGCGCCTTCCGGGGCTTCGGCGTGCCCCAGGCGGCCATTGCGCATGAATGCCTGATGGACGATCTGGCGGAGAAGCTGGGCATCGACCCGCTGGAGTTTCGGGTGCGGAACGCGCTGCGCAAGGGTTCGGTCACGGCGACCGGGCAGGTCATGGAGCATTCGGTCGGGCTGGTGCAGTGCCTGGAGGCGCTGCGGCCGCGCTGGGTGGAATGGCGCGCCGCGGCCGAGGCGCGGAACCGTGCGGAGAGGGGATTGCGGCTGGGCGTCGGCGTCGGCTGCATGTGGTATGGCTGCGGCAACACGGCGATGTCGAACCCGTCGCGCATGCGCGTCGCCATCGACGCCGCCGGTTTGGTCACCCTCTACAACGGCGCGGTCGATATCGGGCAGGGCACCTACACGATCCTGCCGCAGATCGTCGCCGACGCCATCGGCATCCCGGTCGCGTCGATCCGGCAGATCACGGGCGACACCGACCGCACCCACGATGCCGGCAAGACCTCGGCCTCACGCCAGACCTTCGTCTCCGGCCGGGCCGCGCAGGCGGCGGGCGAGGCGTTGCGGGCGGAGATCCTGCGCCATGCCAATGCGGGGCCGGATGCGCGGATCGAGATCGACGGCGCTACGATCCGCGTCACGGACGGCAGTGCGGTGCGCGGCATCGATCTGCATGCGCTGCCGGCGGCGGCGGATGGCAGCGTGCTGGCGGGCGAGGGGACATTCGATCCGCCGACCACGCGGCTGGACGCCGATGGACAGGGCAGCCCCTATGCGACCTATGGCTTCGCGGCGCAGATGGCGGAGGTCGCGGTCGATCCGGACCTTGGCACGGTGCGGGTCCGGCGGATGGTCGCTGCGCATGACGTGGGGCGCGCGGTCAACCCCACCCTGATCGAAGGCCAGATCGCGGGCGGCATCGCCCAGGGCCTCGGCCTTGCGCTGATGGAGGAATACCTGCCCGGCCGGACGGAGAACCTGCACGACTATCTGATCCCCACCTTCGGCGACATGCCGGCGCTGGAGACGATCCTGATCGAGGATCCGGAGCCGCTCGGGCCCTATGGTGCCAAGGGCATCGGCGAGCCGGCGCTGGTCCCGACCGCGCCGGCGATCCTGGGGGCGATCCGGCATGCGACGGGGCTGGTCGTCCGGCATGTGCCCGCGCTGCCGCACCGGGTGCGGGCGGGGTTGCGGGCGTTGGAGGAGGCACGGAAATGAGCGAGGAAGCCGAGGACGGCGCCGGGATCGTGCGCTGCGACGCCTGTCCGGTGCTGTGCCGCATCCGCGACGGCCGGACCGGCGCCTGCGACCGCTATGGCAATGTGGGCGGTGTGCTCACCCGCATGGACCCGCTGGTGATCGAGGCGAAGGCGCAGGAGGGCAGCATGGTGCCCTTCATGCCCGAGGGCGAATGGGACGGCGCGCTGGTCGCCAAGGCGCCGGTCTTCGTCACCGGCATCGGCGCCGGGACGACATATCCGGACTACAAGCCGGCGCCCTTCATCGTCTCCAGCACCTATGAGGGCGTGGACACGGTGACGGTCGTGACCGAGGGCATCTTCAGCTACTGCTCGGTCAAGGTGAAGATCGACACCGACCGCTATGTCGGGCCGGAGCAGGCGACGGTGACGGCGGACGGCGAGCCGGTCGGGCATGTGACGACGGCGGAGTACGGCTCGCAGATGCTGGCGCTGGGCGGGGTGCGGCACCTGACCGGCGGCGGCAAGCGCGAGGGTGTCGTCACATGCCAGACCATGCTCGACCTCTGCAACGGCCGGCCGGTGCGGCTGAAGGTCGAGGGCGGCGCCGAGATCGAGGTGCAGGCCGGCGCGGCACCGCTGATCGACGGCGAGCGCGAGGCGCGGATGCGGGTCGGCTGCGGCTCGGCCACCATCGGCATGTTCGCCCGGCAATGGCAGCCGCATCTGGACGAGGTGGTGGTGGTGGACGACCACATCACGGGCGTCCTGACCGAGCATCAGGCCGGCGCCTATCTGGGTATGAAGCCGGCCGGAATCCGCGTGCGCGGGCGGCGGTCCACGCCCGGCCGCTATTTCCAGGTGGCGGAGCCGGGCAGCGGCTGGGGCGGCACCGACGTGACCGATCCGCTGACCATCATCGACCGGATCGAAGCCAAGCGCGCCTGGCCGGGGCTGCGGCTGCTGATGGTCTCGACCACCGGCGAGGACGCGCTCTATTGCGAACTGGACGGGGCGCTCAAGCCCGTGCCGATGGCGATGCCGGACGCGGTCGCCGCCTCGGTCGAGCGGATCGCCGAGAACTGCGAGCCCTCGCTCTGCTCGGTCATGTTCGTCGGCGGGGCGGGCGGCAGCCTGCGCGCGGGGGTGACGGAAAACCCGGTCAGGCTCACCCGCTCGGTCAAGGCGTTGCTGACGCGTGTCACCATGGGCGGCGCGCCCGCCTATGTCTGGCCCGGCGGCGGCATCATGGTGATGGTCGACGTGACGCGCATGCCCGCCGGCTCTTTTGGCTCCGTGCCGACGCCGGCCCTGGTCGCGCCCATCGAGTTCACGCTGCCGCTGGCGGATTATGCCGCGCTGGGCGGCCATGTCGGCCATGTCGTGCCGCTGGCCGAGGCGCTGGCGGGGCAGGGGCGCAAACGGGTCGAGCCCTGGCGCGCGGGCAACCCCTGGCCGCTGTCCCCGGCGGCGGGGGACTGACCTGGGCGCCCTTCGCGCCCTGCTGCCCGACGGCCGGCTGCATCTCCAGCACGGCCCCATCGACCTGATCCTCGATGTTACGGCCCCGCCGGCCGCCGTCGCGGCGGCCCATGACCGGGCGGCCGCCCGATTCGAAGGATTGCTGGCGGAATTGGTCGCCGAACTGCCGCTGCTCCGCCGGCCGGCGGCGGAGGGGCACAGCTTCGCCGGGTCCGTGGCGCGGCGGATGGCGGCGGCGGTCCGGCCGCATCGCGGCGTGTTCGTGACCCCGATGGCCGCCGTCGCCGGGGCGGTCGCCGACGAGATTCTGGCGGCGTCGGTCGGCGGCGATCCGGCGATCCGGCGCGCCTATGTCAACGATGGCGGCGACATCGCGATCCACCTCGCGCCGGGCGAGCGCTTTCGCATCGGCATGGCCGACCTCGCCTCCGCGGCGCTGGGCGGACTGGCGGACATCCCGGCGGAGAGTCCGGTGCGCGGCATCGCCACCAGCGGGCAGGGCGGGCGCTCCTTCTCGCTGGGTATCGCCGAGGCGGTGACGGTGCTGGCGGCGGACGCGGCGGCGGCGGATGCGGCGGCCACCCTCATCGCCAACGCCGTCAACCTCGACCATCCCGGCATCGGGCGAAGGCCCGCCCGCGACCTCGATCCCGACAGCGACCTTGGGGACCGGCTCGTCACCGTCGCCGTGCCGCCGCTCACACCGGCCGAGGCCGACGCGGCGCTCGCGTCCGGAGCCTCGGCGGCGGAGAGGATGCGGCAGGCCGGACTGATCGCGGCGGCGGCGCTGCGCCTGCAAGGCCGCGACCGGATCGTCGGCGGCGTCAGCGTCCTCTCGGCCTCATCCTGAGCCTGACGAAGGGTGAGGCCTGCACCGCTGTTCGTGCCGCTCATCCTTCGTCAGGCTCAGGATGGAGGCAAGTAGGAATACTAGTCGAACGCCTCTTCCCAGCTGCCCTGGGTGGCGGCGCGGGTGTATTCGGTGGCGCGGTTCTCGAAGAAGTTGGTGTGCTCCACCCCGTTCAGCATCTCGTCGAGCCAGGCGCAGGGATTGCGCTCAATGTGATAGATCGGCTGCAATCCCAACTGGGCGAGGCGCCGGTCGGCGATGTAGCGGATATATTGCTGCACGTCCTGCGCCGACATGCCCTCGACCGGCCCCAGCTTGAAGGCGAGATCGACGAAGGCGTCCTCATGGTCGACGATGGTGGCGCAGGCGCGATAGATGTCGCGCTGCACCTCCTCGGTCCAGACCTCGGGGTTCTCCTCGACGAAGGTGAGGAACAGGCGGATGATCGAACTGGTGTGCAGCGACTCGTCGCGCACCGACCAGGTGATGATCTGGCCCATCCCCTTCATCTTGTTGAAGCGCGGGAAGTTCAGCAGCATCGCGAAGCTGGCGAACAGCTGAAGCCCCTCGGTGAAGCCGCCGAACACCGCCAGGGTGCGGGCGATGTCTTCCTTCGTGCCCACGCCCCATTGCTGCATGAAGTCGTATTTCGCCTTCATCTCCTTGTATTTCAGGAAGGCGCTGTACTCGCTCTCGGGCATGCCGATGGTGTCGAGCAGGTGCGAATATGCTGCGATGTGGACCGTCTCGATGTTCGAGAAGGCCGACAGCATCATCTGCACTTCGGTCGGCTGGAACACGCGCGAATAGTGGCGCATGTAGCAGTTGTTCACCTCGACATCGGCCTGGACGAAGAAGCGGAAAATCTGGGTGAGCAGGTTGCGCTCGGCCGGCGTCAGTTTCTGGTGCCAGTCGCGCACATCCTCGGCCAGCGGCACCTCTTCGGGCAGCCAGTGGATGCGCTGCTGCATCAGCCACGCGTCATAGGCCCAGGGATAGCGGAAGGGCTTGTAGATCGGGTCGGATTTCAGCAGCGACATCGGTCGGTGATCCTGTTGCGGTCCGTTTCTTCGTTTGTGCCGGCCTCATCCTTCGTCGGGCTCAGGATGAGGCGTCGGAGGGGCGGCTTTCCCCTGTCTCCCTCATGCTGAGCCTGACGAAGCATGAGCGTCTCGGCGGTCCGTACCGGCCTCATCCTTCGTCGGGCTCAGGATGAGGGGAGAAATCGTGCCGCTGCCCCCGGTTTCCCGCTTTCGCGGGAATGACGGGCGTAACGGTCACTGGCAGGCGAGGCATTCCTCATAGTCGGTGGCGTTGGCGGCGGGGCGTTCGCCGGCATTGACCTTGCCGAGCAGCGGCACCGCCGCCATGCCGTTGGCCGCCGGGCGGGCCACCACCTCGGCGCGCTGCATCGACTTGGAGCGGCAGTAGTAGAGGCTCTTCACGCCGCGCTTCCACGCCTGGAAATGGATCTGGTGCAGGTCGCGCTTGTGCACGTCGGCCGGCAGGAACAGGTTCACCGACTGCGACTGGCAGACATAGGGCGAGCGGTCGGCCGCATGCTCCACCAGCCAGCGCTGGTCCAACTCGAACGCGGTCTTGAACACCGCCTTCTCATGCTCGTCCAGAAAGTCGAGATGCTGGACCGAGCCCTCATTGGTGGTGATCGTCGACCAGGTTTCCTCGTCGTCGCGGCCCTTCTCGGCCAGCAGCGCCTTGAGGTATCGGTTCTTGACGTTGTGCGAGCCGCTGAGCGTCTTGTGGGTGTAGCTGTTCGCCGCCGTCGGCTCGATGCCCGGCGAGGCGCCGCCGCAGATGATCGAGATCGACGCGGTGGGGGCGATGGCCAGCTTGTTGGAGAAGCGCTCCATGATGCCGAAATCGGCGGCATCCGGGCAGGCGCCGCGTTCCTCGGCCAGCACGCGCGAGGCGGCGTCGGCCTGGGTGCGGACATGCTTGAAGATGCGGGTGTTCCACACCTTGGCCATGACGCCCTCCAGCGGGATCATCTTCTGCTGGAGGAAGGAATGCAGGCCCATCACGCCGAGCCCGACCGAGCGCTCGCGCATGGCGGCATAGGTCGCGCGGCTGAAATCGTCGGGCGCGTTTGTGATGAAGTCGCTCAGCACATTGTCGAGGAAGCGCATCACATCCTCGATGAAGCGCGGATGCCCCTCCCACTCGTCATAGGTTTCGAGGTTGAGCGAGGACAGGCAGCAGACGGCCGTGCGCTGGCCGCCATGCCGGTCGGGGCCGGTCGGCAGCGTGATCTCGGAGCACAGGTTCGAGGTCTTGACCGTCAGGCCCTGAAGCTTCTGGTGCTCGGGCAGGGCGCGGTTCACATGGTCGATGAAGACGAGATAGGGCTCACCCGTCTCGACCCGCGCGGTGAGGATGCGGATCCACAGCGACCGCGCCTTGACGCGGCGGATGACGGCGCCGTCCTTCGGGCTGGTGAGGCCCCATTCCTCGTCGCGCTCGACCGCGCGCATGAAGGCGTCGGGGATCAGGATGCCGTGATGCAGGTTCAGCGCCTTGCGGTTCGGATCGCCGCCGGTGGGGCGGCGCATCTCGATGAACTCCTCGATCTCGGGATGGCTGACCGGCAGATAGACGGCCGCGCTGCCGCGCCGCAGCGAGCCCTGGCTGATCGCGAGCGTGAGGGAATCCATGACCCGGATGAAGGGAACGACGCCCGAGGTCTTGCCGTTCATGCCGACCCGCTCGCCGATGGAGCGCAGGTTGCCCCAATAGCTGCCGATGCCGCCGCCGCGCGCCGCGAGCCACACATTCTCGTTCCACAGCCCGACGATGCCTTCGAGGCTGTCGGAGGCTTCGTTCAGGAAGCAGGAGATGGGCAGGCCGCGCTTGGTGCCGCCGTTGGACAGCACCGGCGTCGCCGGCATGAACCAGAGATTGCTGATGTAATCGTAAAGCCGCTGGGCATGCGCCGAATCGTCGGCGTAGTGCATGGCCACGCGCGCGAACAGATCCTGATAGCTCTCGTCCGGCATCAGGTAGCGGTCGGACAGCGTCGCCTTGCCGAAATCGGTCAGCTTGCCGTCGCGCACGCGGTCCATCCGCACCCGGATGCCGCGTTCGTTCTGGGCGATGTCGCGCCGCGTGGACTCGAGATCGACCGGGGGCTGCAGCGCCGGCGTTCCGGCCGCCGCCTTCGCGGGCTTGCCGTTCGCCTTCGGCGCCCGGTCCGCGACTCGCGCCTCGGCGACTCGCGATTCGATGACGACCTCGGACTCGCCCCGCGACAGCGTGCTCAGCCCCGCCCGGCCGGCGCTGTTTTCCACAGGGTCTCCCGCCCCGAACAATCCTTCAGAAGAGTCCACCCGTAACCTCCTCGTCCACAGCTGTGGATATTTCTTGTTGGGGATAATTCGGTTGCTGCCACAAGATTTCGCGCAGTCGGTACGTAAGGATACTAAATATGGGCGGAGTGTCACTCTCAAAATTTACCTGCGCGTAACCTTCGACGGGCGTCGCGCGGCCGGGCCCGCAGGGCGAGGCGACGCGAAAATGTAAACATTTGTCATCATCCTGCTTGGCTTTCCGCGTCGCGCACTGGGGCCGGTCTGGCGGGCAAGCGGCGCGAGAATGTCATCATTTGTCACCATCCCTTCCGCGTCTCTCCGCGACAGTCGCCGGTCGGCCTTGCGACGCCGCGGAAACGTCAGCAAATGTTATCCGCGCTCGCGCTGTGAAACTCCGGAGCGCAGATCGTCGCCGCGATCCGGAAGCAATACATATATTCATGATTTGTTCTTTTTGCAATTGCCGCCGTCAGACACGGCGCCTCGTCGATAATATTGGGCGACTGTTACTCGGTCGCCGCGCTCGGTCGCGACGGCGAGGGTTTCGAGGGCTCGGTCGAGCGGGCGGTTGACGTTGGCGTCGCTCGCGTCTGCCGCCCGAACGAGAAGAAGGTCACGGGCTCGGTCATCCGTCCCATCGCCTGCGCCTGCTCGCCGCTGTAGATCGGCCCCCGCTTGTTCACCGGGTCCAGCCAGTCGATTGGCGTCAGGTCCACCGGCTCGTCCTTGTCCGCCATGTCCGGCCTCCTTCCAGGCAGTGAGGGCCGTATCATAGTCCGGGATCCTCTCCATTCGTCCAGTCTGCGAGCCGGCCGAGTCTGGCTACCGGTTCGGTCCTGTCCGCGAGCGCTCAGGCCGCCTTCGGTTTCGGCTTGGACAGGGTGCAGTGCTCGCGGGCATAGAGCCGGTCGAGCCAGGATTCGACGTTCGGGCAGTCGCCGGTGAGCCGCAGCAGCCGGCCCCAATTGGCCGCGAAGGCGACGATGATGTCGGTGACCGAGAAGGCGTCGCCGACGAGATAGCTGCGGCCGGCCAGGGCGGCGTCGAGCACGCCGGCGGCCTTGCGGAATTCCGCCTCGTTCTGCGCGAGCACCGCCGGCACCCGCTGCGCCTCGGGATAGATTCGGGTGTTGCGGGTTATGGACCAGACATGCGGCTCCATCTCCGCCAGCGCGAAATAGCTCCATTGCTCGTGCATCGCGCGCTCCCAGGTGCCGGTCTGGGCAATCAGCCCCTTTTCCGGCGCCGCGTCGGCGAGCCAGGTGCAGATGGCCGCGGACTCGAACATCGGGCGCCCGTCGACCACCAGCGCCGGCAGCTTGGACAGCGGATGGATGGGGCGGAAATCCGGGTTGCCCATCATCTCGCGACCGCCCGCGGTCTCGAAGGGCAGGCTCAGCTCCAGCAATGTCCAGCGGCAGCGGGCCGAGCGGGTCGGGCCGGCCTCGTAAAGCTCCAGCTTCATCGGTGTGCTCCGGTCGGGAACGGGTGAAAGGCGCAGCGGAGAGCGGCGGCGCTGGCGGGGGCGGAGGCCCGGCTTGGCACGGCGGCTTACGGGCATCGCGACGCCCCCGCCCAGACGGCATGGAACCCGGACATGGCGCTGGCCCTCCCCCAGGACCGCCGCGAATGCGGGCGTATCCGTTGCGCTTGCGCAATCTACGGCCCGGCCGCGCCGGTGCGCAATGGGCGTGCGCCGGGCGCGCGCTCCTGCAGCGGTCTCCCAACCGCAGGAGAGCGGCAGGTTCGCTCGTACCTAGGCCGCGTGCCGGTGCGCGCAGCAGGCTGTGCCGATCCGCTCGATATGCCGGTGATCGGTGCCGCAGCAGCCGCCGACGACCACGATCTGCGGATGCTGCCGCAGCAGGTCGCCATACTGGCGGCCCAGTTCCTGCGGGTCCCCGTCGTCGAGGTCAGGCGAGGAATCGAGCTCGGCATGGCTGCGCCGCGACGCGTTCGCGCGCACCCCCCGCAGCCGCCCGAGCCAGTCCCCGCCGGCCGCCAGCATGTCCGCGAAGTGATCGGGATGGGCGCAATTGATCATATAGTAGGCTGGGGCGGACCCGGTGGCGGCGTCGACCGCGGCGATGGCGTCGCCCAGGGCCTCGCCGGTCGGCAGGCGCCCATCGGTCTCGACCGTGAAGGAGATGGCGCAGGGCAGGCCCGC
>JBFWNZ010000041.1:0-17640 GCA_050250795.1 Alphaproteobacteria bacterium
ATTGGGTTAGACTCCCGACAATGACGGGATTCGCACCGGCCGTAAGAACGACATGCGGGAGGAAACGATGCCCTCACGACTCGACGCACAGAAGCAGGACAGGCTGGATGCCGTCGCGGCGCTGGCACGGACCCGGCTGCCGGGGAAGCGGGGAGCCGAGGCGGAAGCCTTCGTCCGCATCCTCTATGCCGATCTGCCGGCGGAGGATCTGCTTGAGGACGAAGCCGAGAATCTTTACGGCGCCGCACTGGCCCTGATGCGCTTCGGCGCCATGCGCCAGCCCGGCGAGTTGAAGCTTCGGGTCTACAACCCGCGCATGGGCGAACAGGGCTGGCATGCGCGCCATACCATCGTCGAGATCGTCAACGACAACATGCCCTTCCTGGTCGATTCGGCGACCATGGCGCTAAACCGTCTGGGCCTTACCGTCCATCTGGTCATCCACCCCATCCTGTCCTGTCGCCGCGACGGCACCGGCAACCTTGCCGCCTTTTCGCCGGACGGCACGGACGCGGAGGCGGAGACGGAGTCCTGGATGCATATCCAGGTCGAGGAACGCACGGCACCTGCCGTGCTGGCCGAAATCGAGGCGGCACTCCGTCAGGCACTCGGCGACGTCCGCGCCGCGGTCGAGGACTGGCAGACGATGCGGCAGCGCATGATGACGGTGATCGACGTCGTCGAACGCCGTCCCGCCGCGATCCCTGAGGACGAAGCGACGGAAACTGCGGCCTTCCTGCGCTGGGCGCATGACGATCATTTCACGTTCCTCGGCTATCGCGAGGTGCTGTTCGACGGCAAGGGGCGGCAGATGTCGATCGCCGTCCGCGAGGATTCCGGTCTCGGCATCCTCCGCTCGCCCGAGGTTCTGGTATTCGAGGGGCTGCGCCATCGCCGCGACCTGCCGCTGCTGGTGCATGCGCTCACCCACCAGCCCGGCGTGCTGACCGTGGTCAAGGCCAACCTTCGCGCGACCGTGCACCGCCCGGTGCATCTCGACGTGATTGCGGTCAAGACCTTCGCCAAGGACGGTTCGGTCGCCGGCGAGCATATGTTCGTCGGCCTGTTCACATCCGTCGCATACTCGACCAGCCCGCGCCGCATTCCCTATCTTCGCCACAAGGTGGACGCGGTCGCGCAACGGTCCGGCTACGATCCCCGCAGCCACAGCGGCAAGGCCCTGCTGCACGTCCTGGAGACCTTCCCGCGCGACGAGCTGTTCCAGGCTTCGGAAGCCGACCTGCTGGAGATCGCGACAGGTATCGTCCAGCTGCAGGAGCGCCAGCGGATCGCGCTGTTCCTGCGGCGCGACAACTTCGAGCGCTTCGTCTCGGCCTTCGTCTATGTCCCGCGCGAACGCTATAACCGTCCCCTTCGGGAAGCCTTCGAGGCAATCCTGGAATCCGCGCTCGATGGCCGGATTACGGCGGCCTATACCCAGTTCGGCGACGAGCCGCTGGGCCGCATCCATTTCATCGTGCGCACGCAGCCCGGCGCGGTTCCCGAGGTCGATCTGCGCGATCTGGAAGCGCGGCTGCGCGAGGCCGGCCGCAGCTGGGAGGACCGGTTGCTGGCGGTCCTGGTCGAAACGCATGGCGAGGAACGCGGCAACGCCTTGCGGCGACGCTATGGCGAGGCCTTCCCCACCGCCTATCGCGAGACCTTCAACGCACAGACCGCCGTGAACGATATCGGCCTGATCGAGGCCGCCATCGCCTCAAGCGGGGTTGAGGTCAATCTCTATCGGCCGATCGAGGCCGGCGAGCACGAATTGCGGTTCAAGCTCTACAAGGTAGGCGATCCCGTCCCGCTGTCGGACGCGCTGCCGATGCTGGAAAATATGGGCCTCCGGGCCATCGGCGAGTATCCCTACGAGGTGCATGTCGAAGGCACGCCGGTCCAGCTGCATGATTTCTGGCTGGAGACGCATGACGCCGGGCCCGTCGATATCGCCGCGGTCCGGCAGCTCTTCCACGACGCCTTCGAACGGCTGTGGCGGGGCGAGATCGAGAATGACGGTTTCAATCGGCTCGTCCTCAACGCCGGCCTGCAATGGCGGCAGGTGGTCGTGCTGCGCGCCTTGTCGCGCTTTCTCCGGCAGGCCAGCATTCCGTTCAGCCTCGCCTATATGGAAGAGACGCTCACCCGCAACCCGGATTTGGCGCGGTCCATCGTCGAACTGTTCGAGCATCGCTTCGACCCGGATTTCGAGGGCGACCGGAGCGCGGCCGAAGCCGCCTTGGCCGAGCGGATCGCAACGCTGCTCGACCGCGTGGCCAACCTGGACGAGGACCGCATCCTGCGCCGCTTCGTCAACCTCGTGCAGGCGATGCTGCGCACCAGCTATTTCCAGGCCGAAGCGGACGGATCGCCGCGTGCGACGCTGGCCTTCAAGTTCGACAGCCGTGCTGTGGAGGATCTGCCGCTGCCGCGGCCCTGGCGCGAGATTTTCGTGTACAGCCCGCGCATGGAGGGTGTGCATCTGCGGTTCGGCCCGGTCGCGCGCGGCGGCATCCGCTGGTCGGATCGGCGCGAGGATTTCCGCACCGAAATTCTGGGTCTCGTGAAGGCCCAGCAGGTCAAGAACGGCGTCATCGTGCCGGTCGGCGCCAAGGGCGGCTTCGTCCTGAAGCAGCCGCTGCCCCCCGGCGACCGCGAAGCCCTTCAGGCGGAAGGCGTGGCCTGCTATCGAATCCTGATCCGCGCGCTGCTCGACGTGACCGACAATCTGGCGGGCGAGACGGTCCTGCCGCCGCCGCGGGTCGTGCGGCGCGACGGCGACGACCCCTACCTCGTGGTCGCCGCCGACAAGGGCACGGCCACCTTCTCGGACTATGCCAACGCGCTCGCCGTCGAAGCCGGATTCTGGCTGGGCGACGCCTTCGCATCGGGCGGGTCGGCCGGCTACGATCACAAGAAGATCGGAATCACCGCGCGCGGCGCCTGGGAATCGGTGAAACGCCATTTCCGCGAACTGGGCCGCGACATCCAGCGCGAGGATTTCACGGCGGTCGGCGTCGGCGACATGTCGGGCGACGTGTTCGGCAACGGCATGCTGCTCAGCCCGCATATCCGGCTGCTCGGCGCCTTCAATCACCTGCACATCTTCATCGACCCCGACCCGGACCCCGCCATCGGTATCGCCGAGCGCCGCCGCCTGTCCGCCCTGAACCGCGCAAGCTGGGACAGCTACGACCCGGCGCATATCTCGAAGGGCGGCGGGGTATTCGAGCGAAAAGCGAAGTCGATCCCACTTAGCGCTGAAATCAGGGCACTTTTCGATATCGAGGCCGAACAGATGACGCCGGCTGCCCTGATCAAGGCCATGCTGGCCGCACCCGTCGACCTGCTGTGGTTCGGCGGCATCGGCACCTATGTGAAGGCGGGCGCGGAGAGCCATGCCGATGTCGGCGACCGGGCGAACGACGCCTTGCGCGTCGATGCCGAAGCCTTGCGCTGCAAGGTGGTGGGCGAGGGCGCCAATCTGGGCGTGACCCAGCGCGGCCGCGTCGCCTTCGCCCGCCGCGGCGGGCGCATCAACACCGACTTCATCGACAATTCCGGCGGCGTCGACTGTTCGGACCATGAGGTGAACATCAAGATCGCGCTGGGCGAACCGGTCCAGCGCGGCGACATGACCGTCAAGCAGCGCGACCGGCTGCTGGAACGCATGACCGACGAGGTCGCGGACCTGGTGCTGCGCGACAACTACCAGCAAGCGCTGGCGCTGAGCGTGAAGGAAGCCCAGGCCCCGCGCGAGCTGGACCGCCATCAGCGCTTCATGCGCGGCCTGGAGCGCGCGGGCCATCTGAACCGCGCCATCGAGTTCCTGCCCGACGACGAGGAGATCGACCGGCGCGGCGCAGCGCGGCAGGGACTGACCCGGCCGGAGCTGGCCATCCTGCTGGCCTATGCCAAGATCGTGACCTTCGACGAGTTGCTGGCCGGCAGCCTGCCGGACGACCCGCTGCTGGGCGAGGATCTGCTGCGCTATTTCCCCGAGCCGCTGCGCCGGGACCATGCCGGCGCCATTTCGCGCCACCGGCTGCGCCGCGAGATCGTCGCCACCGCCGTCACCAATTCGATGGTCAACCGGGCGGGGCCGACCTTCGTCGCCGACATGCGGGACGCCACCGGCTGCACGGCGGACGACATCGCCCGCGCTTATCTGATCGCACGCGACGCCTTTGCCCTGCGTGCCTTATGGGCGGACATCGAGGCGCTGGACGATGCGGTGGATGCGGCGGTCCAGATCGAGATGCTAGGCGATTCCGTCCGGTTGCTGGAGCGGGCGGCGCTCTGGCTGTTGCGCAATGGCGAACGGCCGCTCGACATCGCCCGCTATGTCGAGGGCTTCGGACCGGCCATCGCCGCGCTCGCCGAGGCTCTTCCGCGCCTGTTGCCGCCCAGTGCCGCAGAGCCCGTGGCCGCGACGGCCGCCGGCCTGGAAGGTCGCGGCGTGCCGGCGCCGCTGGCGCTGCGGGTGGCGCAATTGCCGGTCATGGCGGCCGCGCCCGATATCGTGCGCATCGCCGGTGCCGCGGCCCGGCCCGTGGCGCAGACGGCGGCGGCGTATTTCGACCTCGGCAGCCGCTTCGGCATCGACGGGCTGCGTGCCGGCGCCCAGGCCATCGAGCCGCAGAGCGGCTGGCACCGCCGCGCGCTCGCCGCCATTGTCGACGACCTGTACGGCCATCAGAGCGCGCTGACCGCACGGGCGCTGGAGGCGGCGGCCGGAATTCCGCCCGAGGCGGCGCCCGACGCCGTGGTCGCCGCCCTGGTGGCGCAGCGGCCGCAGGCGGCCGAGCGGGTGAGCGAGCTTCTGGCCGAGCTGGAAAAGGCCGGACAGCCGGACCTTGCGATGCTGGCGGTGGCGAACCGGGCGCTGCGCGGGCTGGCGGGGGATTGAGACCGTTTCGCAGGCCAGACCGGCAAGCTATTGTCGCAGCGACATCTTGCGGCCTCGGGCCGCGCTGATCGGGATGGATGAATGCAAGCCGACCGGCCTCGCGACCTGCGCGGCATCGCCGCCTGGTGCCTCTATGACTGGGCGAATTCCGCCTTCAACACGGTCATCGGCACCTTCGTCTTCAGCGTCTATTTCGCGCGCGGCGTCTATGGCGACGAGACGGCGGGCAGCGCGGTCTGGGCCTATGCCCTGGCCGCGGCCGGTTTCGCCATCGTCCTGCTCAGCCCGGTACTGGGCGCCGTCGCCGACCGGGTGGGGCGGCGCAAGCCCTGGCTGGCCGCCTTCACCCTGCTGACCGTTCTGCCGACGGCGATGCTGTGGTGGGCCATGCCCACGCCGGACGCCGTCGTCTACACGCTGGCCTGCGTCATCCTCTCCACCATCGCCTTCGAGCTGGGCGTCGTCTTCTACAACGCCATGCTGCCGGGGGTGGCGCCGCGGGGGATGATCGGCCGCGTCTCCGGCTGGGGCTGGGGGGTCGGCTATTTCGGCGGGCTTGCCTGCCTCGCCGTCGCCCTGGTGGGCTTCGTGCAGACCGACACCCCCTGGTTCGGCGTCGGCAAGGAGGCGGCCGCCCATATCCGCGCCACCGCGCCGCTGGTGGCGGTCTGGATGGCCGTCTTCGCCCTGCCGCTGTTCCTGTTCACCCGCGACGAACCCTCGACCGGCATCGGGCTGGGCCAGGCCATGCGCCAGGGCCTGCGCCAGCTCGCCGCGACGGCGCGCGATGTCCGGCATTACGCCAACATCCTGCGCTATCTGATCGCCAGCGCGATCTACCGCGACGGCATGAACACGCTGTTCGCGGTCGGCGGCCTGTATGCCGCGGGCGTGTTCGGCATGGATTTCGCCGAGATCATGATCTTCGCCATCGCGCTGAACGTGACCGCGGGGTTGGGCTCGGTCGCGTTTGCCTGGATCGACGACTGGATCGGGTCGAAGCGCACCATCGTCGTCTCGCTGATCGGCACCATCGCCACCGGCCTGCCGATCCTGCTGATCGAGGACAAGGGCTGGTTCTTCGCGCTGGCGGTGATCCTGGGCATCTTCGTCGGCCCGGTGCAGGCGGCCAGCCGCTCGATGATGGCACGACTCGCCCCCGACGCGATCCGCACCGAGATGTTCGGCCTCTATGCGCTGAGCGGCAAGGCGGTCGCCTTCCTGGGGCCCCTCTGCTACGGCCTCGCCACGGACGCCTTCGCGACACAGCGCGCCGGCATGGCCACCGTGCTGGCCTTCTTCGCCATCGGCCTCATCGGCTTGTATTGGGTGAAGGAGGAACGGGCGTAACCGGCGCAGCGGTGCCGCGCCGACAATACAATCCACGATGCGGGAAATTTGGAGCGGGCGAAGGGATTCGAACCCTCGACCCCAACCTTGGCAAGGTTGTGCTCTACCCCTGAGCTACGCCCGCGCTCCATGCCGGGGGCGGCTGCCCCCGCGGCGAGGGCGGCATAATAGCGGCAAACGCTGCCATTGCAAGCGGCCCGATTCGCCCTTGCGAGCGGCTTGTCCGGGGGCCGTCCGGCAGGCTATCAAGCGGATCATGACGCAAGCGGACCGACGGGACAGCGACGCCCTCTTCGCCCGGCTGGATGCGCTGGGAATCCGGCACAGCACGATGCAGCACGCCGCGGTCTTCACCGTGGAGGAGAGCCGCAGCGTGCGCGGCCGGCTGCCGGGCGCGCATGTGAAGAACCTGTTCCTGCGCGACAAGAAGCGGCGGATGTGGCTGCTGACCGCGCTGGAGCACCGGGCCATCGACCTGAAGGACATCCGCCGGCGCATCGGCGCGTCGGGCAGCCTGTCCTTCGGCAGCCCCGAGCTGCTGATGGAGATGCTGGGCGTGACGCCGGGCTTGGTCACCCCCTTCGGCGTGATCAACGACCGCGCGGGCGCGGTCACGATGCTGCTGGACAAGGGCGTGCTGGAGCAGGATCCGGTGCATGCGCATCCGCTGCGCAACGACATGACCACGGCGCTGTCGCCGGGCGATCTCCTGCGCTTTCTGGAGGCGGAGAACCACGCCCCGGCCCTCATCGATTTCGACGCGCCGGCCTAGGTGCGAACCCCAAGGGAAGCCTTGCAAGCCGGTCGCCAAGCGGCCATTTGTCTGGCAGCATGACTTCAAGATTCTGAAAGGCAGGGCGGAAACTGTGAGCGAGCAGATCATTGGCGGCGCCATGGCCGGAGCGGGCGGCTGGGTCAAGGACACCGATACCGCCAACTTCGCGGTCGACGTGCTGGATGCCAGCATGGAGGCCCCGGTCCTGGTCGATTTCTGGGCGCCCTGGTGCGGCCCCTGCAAGCAGCTGGGCCCGATCATCGAGAAGGTGGTCAACGGGCTGGGCGGCGCGGTGCGGCTGGTCAAGCTGAACATCGACGACAACCCGCAGATCGCCCAGCAGATGCGCGTGCAGTCGATCCCCGCCGTGTTCGCCTTCGCCGGCGGCCGGCCGGTGGACGGCTTCGTCGGCGCCCTGCCCGAAAGCCAGATCAAGGCCTTCGTCGACCGGGTGATCCGCGCCGCCGGCAGCATCACCGGCCCGTCGCCCATCGACGACGCGCTGGCCCAGGCCAAGGAGGCGCTGGACGCCGGCGACGCCGCGACCGCGGGCTCGATCTACGGACAGGTGCTGCAGCACGCGCCGGACAACATGAAGGCGATGGCGGGCCTCGCCCGCTGCTATGTCGCGACCGGCCAGACCGACGCGGCCAAGCAGCTGCTCGACCATCTGCCCGAGAAGACGCGCATGGAGGCGGATTTCCAGGCCGTCCTCTCCGCCATCGCACTGGCCGAGGAGGCGCAGGCGGCCGCCGGCAAGCTGCCGGAGCTGCAGCGCCGCGTGGCCGCCGACCCGGCCGACATCGAGGCCCGCTACGAGCTGGCGGTGGCGCGGTTCGCCCAGGGCGAGGCCGAAGCGGCCATCGACGATTTGCTGGCGATCGTGAAGAAGAACCGCGCCTGGAACGAGGACGGTGCGCGCAAGCAGCTGGTCAAGCTGTTCGACGCGCTGGGCTCCGACCATCCGCTGACCGTGGCCGGCCGGCAGCGCCTGTCCGCCATCCTGTTCGCATGAGCCCGTTCGACATCGGCTACGAGGACCTTCCGCCGACGATCCCGATCTTTCCGCTGACCGGGGTCCTGCTGCTGGCACGCGGCCGCCTGCCGCTGAACGTGTTCGAGCCGCGCTATCTGGCGATGACCGCCGATGCGATGCGCAGCGACCGGCTGATCGGCATGATCCAGCCGCAGACGCCGGAATCGGGCGTGCTGGCGCCGCCCGTCTATCGCACCGGCTGCGCCGGCCGCATCGTCTCCTTCGAGGAGACCGACGACGGCCGCTATCTCATCACGCTGAAGGGCGTGTGCCGGTTCGACGTGCAGACGGAGCTGGAGACCATTCGGGGCTACCGTCGCATGCAGGTCGACTGGACGCCGTATCGCGAGGATTTCACCGTCGAGGACTCCTGCATCGACCGCGAGCGCCTGTTCGCGGCGTTGACGCAATACTTCACCAACGAAGGCATCCAGGCCGACTGGGAGGCGATCCGCGAGACGCCGGACGACAAGCTGGTCACGGCGCTGGCCATGCTCTGCCCGTTCGAGCCGCGCGAGAAGCAGGCCCTGCTGGAAACGGCGGACCTGCGCGAGCGCGGTCAGGTTCTGACGGCGCTGGTCGAGATGGCCGCGCTGGGCGGCGAGTCCGGCGAACCCACGGCCACGCAATAGGAAGGCAACGGCCATGTCCGCACCGCGCACCGTCGATCCGAAACTGCTGGAGCTGCTGGTCTGTCCCCTGACCAAGGGGCCGCTGCGCTATGACGCCGAGCGCCAGGAACTGGTCAGCGAGGAGGCGCGGCTGGCCTATCCGATCCGCGACGGCATTCCGATCATGCTGGTGGATGAGGCGCGCAACCTCGACGAGGAGGGCGGGCGCTGAGTGCGGAGTCCGGGCCCTGGCCGACCGAACTGCGATTGAAGCAGGCGGAAAAGCGGCTGGAGGTCGATTTCGACGACGGCGCCCGCTTCAGCCTGCCGGCGGAGTATCTGCGGGTGGAAAGTCCCTCGGCCGAAGTGCAGGGCCACGGGCCGGGACAGAAGAAGGCGGTTCCCGGCCGGCGGCATGTCGGCATCCTTCGGCTGGAGCCGGTGGGGCATTACGCCGTGCGCATCCTGTTCGACGACCTGCACGACACCGGCATATACTCCTGGCGCTACCTGTACGAACTAGGACAGGAGCAGGACACGCGCTGGCCCGCCTATATGGATGCCCTGGCGGCACAGGGGCTGACGCGCGATCCGTGAGAGCGGCTGGGGAGGCAGGAATGAACGGGACGACCCTGAAAGACCCGTCCACGATCTTCGAGTATCACGCACATATCTATTACGACCCGGCGACGACGCGCGAGCGGGCGGCGGCCCTGCGGGCGGAGATCGAGCGACGGTTCCCGGTGCGCATGGGCGGCTGGCGCGACATGCCGGTGGGGCCGCACCCCCAGGCGATGTACCAGGTTGCCTTCCTGCCGGACCTGTTTCCCGTGATCGTGCCCTGGCTGGCGCTGAACCGCGACGGGCTGGACGTGCTGGTGCATCCGGACACCGACGACGCGGTGGCCGACCATGCCCATCACGCGATGTGGCTGGGCAACAGCCTGCCGCTCAATATCTCCAATCTCAGTTCGCTGCGCGGCCGCTGAGACCGGTTGCCGCCTGCTTCAGGGCGGCGGGTCGAGCGGCGTCGGATCGATCAGCACGTCGTCGCCGTCGAGCCGGACCGCGAAATGCGGCACGCAGAACACCCGCGTCCGCGGCGACGCGCCGGTGGTGACGTCCAGCCGGTAGCCGTGATGCGGGCAGGTGACGATGGTGCCCGTGAGTTCGCCCTCGGCGATCGGCAAATCGGCGTGCGGGCAACGGTCCTCGATGGCATAGACCCGGTCGTCCGCCGTGCGGAACAGCGCCACGCGCCGTCCGGCGACCCCCAGGCTCAATCCGGCGCCGACCGGCAGATCCTCGAACCGGACCACGGGAATCCAGGGCATCGTCACCTCGTTCAGAGCTTCTCGCCGCGCACGAGCCGGGGCAGGTCGCCCACAAAGCCCATCGCATGCTGCATGAAGAAACGCCGCAGCGGCGCGGCGCGGTGGACCGTCGCAAGGCCAAGGTCGCGGACCAGCCGCAGCGGCGCAATATCGTTGGAGAACAGGCGGTTCAGCCCGTCCGTGACCGCCGCAAGCAGCAGCGTGTCGGTGCGCCGCCAGCGTTCATAGCGCGCCAGCGTGCCGGCATCGCCGGGATCGAGACCGAGCCGGCGCGAATCGACCACCGCCTCGGCCAACGCGGCGATGTCGCGAATGCCGAGATTGAGCCCCTGCCCCGCTATGGGATGGATCGCATGCGCGGCGTCGCCGATCAGCGCCAGACGGCGGTCGGTGTAGCGCGCGGCGAGCAGCAGGCCGAGCGGGTAGCTGAACCGCGGCCCGACAAGGTTCAACGGGCCCAGCCAGTCGCCGAAACGCCGCGACACCTCGGCCAGGAAATCGCGGTCGCCGAGCGCCATCAGCCGCGGCACGAGATCGGCGCGCTCGCTCCAGACGATATTCGTCCGTGCGCCCGTCAGCGGCAGCATCGCGAAGGGGCCGCCCGGCAGGAACAGTTCGACGGCAACGCCGGCATGATCGCATTCATGCGCGACGGTACAGACGATGGCGGTCTGACCATAGGACCATTCGGAGACGCCGATCCCCGCAGCCTTGCGCAACGGCGAGTTCCGGCCATCGGCGGCAACGGCCAGCGCGGCCCGGATCCGGCGCCCGTCCGACAGCGTCGCCGTCGCCCGTGCGGCGGTCCGCTCCACCTCGCGGACCGCGGCCGGAGCGATCAGGTGCAGTCGCGGCAGCGCGGCGGCCCGGGCATATAGCGCCTCGCGGATCGCGCGGTTCTCCAGGATATATCCCATCGGGCCGCGGCCCGCTTCGCGGTGGTCGTAATGCAGGAACAGGGGCGAGACGCCGCGCGACGGGTGCCCGTCCGCCACCCGGATATCGAGAATGGGCTGTGCCGCCGCCGCCAGCAGCGGCCATAGGCCGATCCCGTCGAGAACCTGCACCGACCCTGCCGCCAGCGCCGTGGTCCGCCCGTCGAAGCCGGTGTCGAGCGTGGCGGAGGGATCGAGGCGGTCGACGACGGCGGTGTCCAGGCCGGCATCCGCCAGCGCGATGCCGAGCGTCAGGCCGGCCAGCCCGCCGCCCACCACAAGGATATCTGCATC
Source organism: Alphaproteobacteria bacterium (assembly GCA_050250795.1). Taxonomy (GTDB): domain Bacteria; phylum Pseudomonadota; class Alphaproteobacteria; order UBA8366; family UBA8366; genus JBFWNZ01. Next base: position 11,245 of record JBFWNZ010000041.1, read on the forward strand.
GAGATCGTGCGTTGCCGTCATCGTCGCCACAATCGCGCGCTGCCCGAGCGGTGTCCAGCCCAAGGCCACGCCCAATCCATAAGCAAAATCGGGATTCTGCCCAAATTTTATGCTATTCTGCGTAGCGAAACACGGCAGCACATGTCGTCATGCCAATTAAGTTATTGTTTTTTGGAAACTTCTTCTGCCGGCCCCCGACCGGCACGGTTCTTGTAGTTCCGCCGCCGAGCCGCGTTCCCTGTGATGGGCAGGGATTGTCCATCGCGTCACCATCGCGGGAGGAGCATGTGCATGAAGCTGGTTGAAGCAATCATCAAGCCGTTCAAGCTGGACGAGGTGCGCGAGGCTCTGACCGCGCTCGGCGTCGAGGGTATGACGGTTACCGAAGTCAAGGGCTTCGGCCGCCAGAAGGGGCAGACGGAGATCTACCGCGGGGCGGAATACTCGGTGAATTTCCTGCCGAAGGTTCGCATTGAGGTGGCCGTGTCCGACGACATTGCCGACCAAGTGATCGAAGCGATCCAGAAGGCCGCCAATACGGGCCGGATCGGCGACGGGAAGATCTTCGTGTTCGACATCCTCAAGGCCGTCCGGATTCGCACCGGAGAGACCGACAAGGACGCAATCTAGGAGAAGCATGCCGATGCGACCGATTTCGAATTTTGGCCGCCTGCTCGGGTGGGGCACGGCGGTTCTGGCAGCGACGGCCGGCCCGGCGCTGGCTCAGGACCCGACGCTGGACACTGGCGATACGGCCTGGATGCTCACCAGCACTGTGCTGGTGCTGCTGATGACGATCCCCGGCCTCGCCTTGTTCTATGGCGGCATGGTGCGGAAGAAGAACGTTCTGGCGACCGCCATGCAGAGCTTCGCGGTCTGCTGCCTGATGACCATTCTCTGGATGGTCGTCGGCTACAGCATCGCCTTCACCGATGGCGGTAGCCTGAACGACTATATGGGCGGTTTCAGCAAGATGTTCCTCGCGGGCGTCGCCGCCGACTCGTTGCAGGGAACGATCCCTGAGACGGTCTTCATGACCTTCCAGATGACCTTCGCGATCATCACCCCGGCGCTGATCTGCGGTGCCTTCGCCGACCGTATGAAGTTCTCGGCGATGCTGTGGTTCCTCGGCCTGTGGTCGATCATCGTCTACGCCCCGGTCTGCCACTGGGTGTGGGGCGGCGGCTTCCTCGCCAATGACGGCGTCCTCGACTTCGCCGGCGGCACCGTCGTGCACATCAACAGCGGCGTAGCCGGCCTGGTCGCGGCCATCGTGCTCGGCAAGCGCCGCGGCTTCGGCACCGAGAACATGGCACCGCACAATCTGGTGCTGACGGTGATCGGCGCGTCCTTGCTGTGGGTGGGCTGGTTCGGCTTCAACGCCGGTTCGGCCGTGGCGGCCAATGGGACTGCGGGCATGGCGATGGCCGTGACGCAGATCGCGACCGCCGCTGCCGCGCTGTCCTGGATGTTCGTCGAGTGGATGGTCGTCAAGAAGCCGAGCGTCCTGGGCATCGCCTCGGGTGCGGTCGCCGGTCTGGTCGCGATCACCCCGGCCTCCGGCTTCGTCACCCCGATGGGTGCGCTGATCCTCGGCATCGTCGCCGGCATCGTCTGCTGGTGGGCCGTTGCCAAGCTGAAGCACATGCTCGGCTACGACGACTCGCTCGACGCCTTCGGCATCCACGGCGTGGGCGGCATCGTCGGCGCCCTGCTGACGGGCGTCTTCGCCTCCGAAGCGGTCGGCGGCAAGGCCGGCCTGCTCGAGGGCAATGCCGGCCAGGTGGTCACCCAGGCCTGGGGCATCGCTGCCACCATCGTCTGGACGGCCCTTGCCTCCTTCATCATCCTCAAGGTGCTGGACGTGATCATCGGCCTGCGCGTGAGCGAGGAAGCGGAGCGCGACGGCCTCGACCTCAACCTGCACGGCGAGACGGTGCAGTAACGCAGACTTCGGACCTCCATCCGGATCGGGAAGGGGCGCTTCGGTGCCCCTTCTTCGTTTCTGGGACAATCGAAATGTTCAAGCGGCATTTTTTATTATGATTAATTGAAGATTCACTTTGCCATCCGCTTGTAGACACGATTCGTTCTTCCGCCTTGTCGTTAGGCGCCCCCATTGCTAGACTTGGCACTACTTTTTCGATGCTTTTGAACGGCCCGCGCGGCCGCACGGATCGAACGCCGCAGCGAGATGGCCCGGACCCTCACAAATCCGCGACTGGATCGGCTGACCGATTACCCCTTCACGCGGCTGGCGGATCTGCTGGAACCCTTGCCGCCGCCGGCCGGGCTGGCTCCGATCCCGCTGCATGTCGGCGACCCGCAGCTGGGCGCACCCGACATCGTGACGCAGGCGCTTGCCGAACATGCCGCGGCCTGGGGCCGGTATCCGGTCCATGCGGGATCGGCCGGCTTCCGGACGGCCGCAGCGGCGTGGCTGTGCCGCCGTTTCGGCCTCCCCGTGGGTTGCCTGGACCCGGAGCGGCATGTCCTGCCCGTGGCCGGCAGCAAGGAAGGGCTGTTTCATATGGGAATGCTGTGCGTGCCGGACGGCGGGCATGGCCGCGGCGCCGCACCGGCGGTGCTGATGCCCAACCCGGTCTATCAGGTCTATTACGGTGCGGCGGTTCTGGCCGGCGGCGAGCCGGTCTGCGTGCCCGCCACCGCCGAGAACGGGTTCATGCCCGCTTTCTGTGCACTCGACCGCGACCTGCTCGGCCGGACGGCGCTCGCCTTCCTCTGCAATCCCAGCAACCCGCAGGGTGCCATCGCCGATCTCGACTATCTGCAATCGGCGATCCGGCTCGCCCGCGAGTATGGTTTCGTCCTGGTGGTCGATGAGTGCTACTCGGAAATCTACCGGGCAAGCGGCACCCCCCCTATCGGCGCCTTGCAGGCCTGCCTCGGCTTGCCCGACAACGGCGGCAACCCTTTCGCGAACGTGCTGGTATTGCACTCCCTGTCGAAGCGATCCAGCGCACCGGGCCTGCGTTGCGGCTTCATCGCCGGAGATCCCGACCTGCTGGCGCGCTACCGCATCATCCGCAACTATGGCAGCGCGTCGGTGCCCGATCCGATCCTGGCCGCCGGGGCGGCCCTGCTGGCCGACGAGGCACATGTCGAGGCCGCGCGAGACCATTACGATGGCCTGTTTGCGCTGGCCGAGCGCGCACTCGGCAACACACCGGGTTTCCGCAATGCGCCCGGCGGCTTCTTTCTCTGGCTCGATGTCGGGGACGGCGAAGCGGCCGCGCAGCGCTTCTGGCAGGACGCCGGCATCCGCGTGATGCCGGGCGGCTACATGGCGCAGACCGATCCGGCAACGGGGCGCAACCCCGGCGATCCCTATGTCCGCGTGGCATTGGTGCACCGGCCGGCCATTGCCGCGGAAGCGCTGGACCGGATGGCACGAGTTCTCGGGGTCTGACATGGCAGCGACGACCGGAAAAGCGGCTGCAAAGCGAACCGAGCGGACGGCATTCCTGCCGGAGGGCGCCGGCCGGTTCCTGCGGCGCCGGGCCGTGGAAGCCGGCGGCGCCGTACTGGTGGTCGCGGGCCTGGCGATGCTTGTCGCGATGCTCGGCTACGACCGCACTGATCCGTCCTTCAACACCGCAACCGATTCGGCCGCCGCCAACCCCCTCGGCTTTGTCGGCGCCGTCATCGCCGATCTTCTCCTGCAATCGCTCGGGCTGGTCGGTGTTGCAGCCGCATTGGTGATGATCGCGTGGGGCGTGCGCTTCGTTCGGCATCGCGGCCTGAACCATGCGTGGTTGCGAATCGCGCTGCTGCCGCTGGCGCTGCTGCTGACGGCTGCTGCGCTGGCGGCGATCCCGGTATTTTCCGCCTGGCCGCTGGAAGCCGGCTTCGGCGGCTTCGCCGGAGCGTTGCTGTTGAACCGCTGGCAGAGCCTGACCGGCGCCTTCGGCGCACCGCTGACCCCCTGGACGGCGGCGATTCCGCTGGCGGTTCTCGGCATTCCTGCGCTGCTCTACGCGCTCGGCCTCAGCCCGGGCGAATGGCGGACGCTCGCGCGGGGCATGCTCCGCGCCGGTCGCGGCGGCGCGCAATTCGCCGGCTCCCTGCGCGAGCGGCTGAACCGTCCGGATCGCGAAGACGAGCCCGAGCCTGCCGGACCCGCCCGGGGCGACCGCTATGACCGCGAGCCCACGCTTGCCCCGGCAGAGCCTGTCGCACCGCCGGCACCCAAACCGATGCCGCCGGATCTGGTCGCCGAGCGGCCTGCGCCCAAACCCGACCGCGCCGCAGCCAAACGGGCCCAACCGAGTCTGGAGTTCCCGCCGGCCACGGGCGACGACTATCGCATCCCGCCGCTGACCCTGCTGGCGGAAGCGCCGGCGGCACGCCAGAAGCCGGAAGGCATGCAGGCCGAGGCGCTGGAGCAGAATGCGCGGCTTCTGGAAGGCGTGCTGGAGGATTTCGGCGTCCGCGGCGAGATCGTGAAGGTCCGGCCCGGCCCCGTGGTCACGCTCTACGAGCTGGAGCCGGCGCCGGGCACCAAGACCAGCCGCGTGATCGGTCTGGCCGACGACATCGCGCGCTCGATGAGCGCGGTGTCCGTCCGCATCGCGGTGGTTCCGGGGCGGAGCGTGATCGGCATCGAACTGCCCAACCACGCGCGGGAGATGGTGTATCTGCGCGCGTTGCTGTCCGCCGAAGCCTATGCGCGCAGCGGCCAGCAGCTTCCCATCGTGCTGGGCAAGGATATCGGCGGCGCGCCCGTGGTGGCGGACCTTGCGCGGATGCCGCATCTGCTGATCGCGGGCACCACCGGCTCGGGCAAGTCGGTCGGAATCAATGCGATGATCCTGTCGCTGCTGTTCCGCTTCTCGCCCGATGCCTGCAAGATGATCATGGTCGATCCCAAGATGCTGGAATTGTCGGTCTATGACGACATTCCGCACCTGCTCGCCCCCGTCGTCACCGATCCGAAAAAGGCCGTCGTCGCGCTGAAATGGACGGTGCGCGAGATGGAAGAGCGCTACCGGGCGATGTCCAAGCTCGGCGTGCGCAACATCGAGGGCTACAACAAGCGCGTTGCCGAAGCCGCGGCCAATGGCGAGGAACTGACGCGCCGCGTGCAGACCGGGTTCGATCCGGACACCGGCAAGCCGGTTGTCGAGGAACAGCCGCTCGACCTGACGCCGCTGCCCTTCATCGTCGTGATCGTCGACGAGATGGCCGATCTGATGCTGGTCGCCGGCAAGGAGATCGAAGCGTCGATCCAGCGTCTTGCCCAGATGGCGCGGGCCGCCGGCATTCATCTCATCATGGCTACGCAGCGACCGTCGGTCGATGTCATCACCGGCACCATCAAGGCCAACTTCCCGACCCGCGTCAGCTTCCAGGTCACGTCCAAGATCGACAGCCGCACCATCCTGGGCGAGCAGGGCGCAGAGCAGCTTCTGGGCCAGGGCGACATGCTGTACATGGCCGGCGGCGGGCGCATCACGCGCGTGCACGGCCCCTTCGTTTCCGACTCGGAGGTCGAGTCGGTGGTGCAGCACCTAAAAAAATACGGCGAACCAACCTATATCGACTCCGTTACCGAAGAAGAGGATGCGCCGTCCGATGCCGGCATGGCCGGCGAGGGCGACGGCTCCGGCGACGATCTGTACGACAAGGCCGTGAATCTGGTACTGGCGGAACGCAAGGCGTCCACCAGCTTCGTGCAGCGGCATCTGCAGATCGGCTACAACCGGGCCGCCCGCATCATCGAACGGATGGAAAAGGAAGGGCTCGTCAGTGCAGCGAATCATGTCGGCAAACGCGAGATCCTGGTGGGCGGCGGCTAGCGCCCTGGTGATGCTGGCGGCCGTCGCGTGGAGCGGCGGACCGGCCCAGGCGGCCCCCTACACGCCGGAACAGCAGGCGGCGATCCGCCAGGTCGAGGCTTACCTCCAGAACCTCAAGACGCTGGAATCCCGCTTCGTCCAGAACAATCCGGACGGAACGACCTCTCAGGGCAAGATGTACCTGCGGCGGCCGGGCTATCTGCGGTTCGAATACGATCCGCCGGTTCCGGTGCTGCTGATTTCCAACGGGCTCTGGCTGATCCATGTCGATCATGAGCTGAAGAGCTCGAACTACCTTCCGCTGAACCAGACGCCGGCCTATTTCCTGGTTCGCGAGAACATGTCGCTCAGCGACGGGCTGACCGTCACCGGCGTTCAGATGACGCCCGGCGCGATCCGCGTGCGCGTGATCGAGCAGGACGAGCCGGAGGTGGGCACGGTGATTCTGACCTTCTCCGAACGGCCGTTCGAGCTGCGGCAGTGGCAGATCGTCGACGCGATCGGCAAGACGGTGCATATCACCCTGGTGAATCCGAAATTCGGCGCCAAGATCGATCCGACGATTTTCGCCTTTTCC
>JBFWNZ010000042.1:0-17625 GCA_050250795.1 Alphaproteobacteria bacterium
CGATCGGCTGGCGCGTGGTGTTGTGGATCGTGGTCGGCGTGACGCTTGTCAACGGCGCGGTCTCCACCATCGGCGCCGAGCGGCCGCGCTGGCGCCGGACGGCGGCGGAGCGCAGGGAGGCCGGCGGTGCATTGGCGCTGATGCGCAACCGCCGGCTGGCCGCGATCAACGGCAGCGGCGCCACCTATAACGTCGCGCAGCAGAGCTTCGGCACCTATCTGCCGCTGTTCCTGCGCGAGAGCGTCCAGCTCAGCCAGTCGCTGACCAGCATCGTGCTGGGCGCCGCACAGGTCGCCTCGGTGGTGTCGCGGTTGGGTCTGGGCGCCATCGCCGACCGCTGGTTCCGCACCAACCGGACCCTGCTGCTGGCCGTGATGGGCTTCACCGGGGCCGCGGCGATCGCCGCGCTCGCCTTCGCCGGGCCGGCTTTCGGCCTGCTCGCGGCCCTGCCCTTTGCGGTTCTGGTCGGCGCCAGCGTCGCGGCATATTCCGGCGTCGCGCTGACCGCCGTCGTGGAACTGGTCGCGCCGCAGCAGGCCGGTGCCGCCGTCGGCGGCCATCTGTTCCTCGCCGCCATCGGCGCGATGGCGGGACCGCCGATCTTCGGCGCCATCGTCGACCTTACCGGCCATTACACGGGCGGATGGATCATGGCCTGCGTCGCATTGCTGGCGGCGGCCACCGTCTTTGCCCTCCTCGGCCGGCGGCGGCCGGCATGACCGACACGCCGGAACAGGGAACGCCCTGGAAATACCGCCTCGGCATGCTGCTGGGGGCGCATTTCGTCGGCACGATCCATATCGGGTCGGTGCTGGCGCTTGCGCCTGTCATTTCCAAGGACCTCAGCCTGACGGCGACCCAGGTCGGCCTGCTGGCCACCGCCTATAACGGCGCCCAGGTCACTTGCGCGCCCTTTGCCGGAACGCTGACCGACCGTCTGGGCGTCGGCTGGTCGATGGTCGCGGCGAGCGTGTTCCTTGCCGCCGGCTCGCTGTCCATGGCGGCCGCGCACGGCCTGCCGCTGGGATTGGTCGCGATGGCCCTGATGGGGATCGGCTATGCCTTCGTGAACCCGGCGACGGCCAAGGCGGTGCTGGAATGGTTCCGGCGCGAGTACCGCGGCACGGTGATGAGCGCGAAGCAGACCGGCGTGCCCATCGGCGGCGTGGTCGGCGCATCGAGCCTGTATTTCGCGACCCTGCTCGACTGGCGGATCATCATGGTGATCATCGCCGCGACGGCGCTCGGCTACGGGCTGCTGTCGACGACGCTGGCGCAGCGGCCGGACTGGCGCCAGGGCGGCAGCATCCTGATGCTGCTGGGGCGCATCCTGGACACCCTGCGCAACCGCAATCTGGCGACCGCGAACCTCGCGGCGACGCTCTACAATGTCGGGCAGCAGAACTTCTATACCTACCTCACCCTGTTCATGCGCGAGGCGACGCTGGCGACCCAGCCCTTCGCCAGCTTCTGCCTGGGCCTCGGCCATGTCGGCAGCGCCACGGCGCGCATCTTCTGGGGCTGGTTCTCCGACCGCTTCGCGAGCGGCCGCCGCGCCACCGTGATGGCCGGCCTTGGCATCGCGGCCGCTGCCTGCTTCGCCGCGCTCGCCTTTGCCGGGCCGGGCTGGGGCATCTGGCTGGGCGCAGCGATGGCTTTCGGCCTCGGCCTCACCATCGCCGGCTATGCCGGGGTGTCGCTGACGGTGATCGTGGAGACGGTGAAGCCCGACCGGGTCGGGTCGGCCATGGGCGGCCATCTCTGCTGTACCGCGTTCGGCGGCATGGTCGGCCCACCGATCTTCGGTGCCATCGTCGACCATGGCGGCTTCACCTATGCGTGGCTGTTCACCGGCCTGCTGGCCGCCATTGGCGTGCTGCTTTACCGCTTCGTCTTCATCGACGTCGCCGACCGCCGGCCGGAGGCTTGAGCCCCGGTCCGGGCGACGGTTGCCGCTTTCCTGTGCATGCGCCAAGATCGCGGCCGGAGGAGAGCCCATGTCCGAGACCGTGATCCGCGGCACCGCCTGCGTCTTCGGCGACTTCGTGTCGGCCGACGCCATTCTGCCCGCCCGCTACGCCATGCTGGGGCCGGAGGAGATCGCCGCCGTGGTCCTGGCCGAGCACGAGCCGACCGCGAATGCGCGGGTGCGTGCCAACCCGATCCTGATCGCCGGCAACGCCTTCGGCTATGGCACGGGGCGCGAATCCTCGGCCCGGGCGCTGCGCGCGGCGGGGGTGCGGGCGGTGGTCGGCGGCCCGTTCGCGCGCATGTTCTTCCGCAACGCCATCAACAACGGCATCCTGGTCGTGGAATGCCCCGCGGTCGCCGCGGCCGGCATCGCCGATGGCGAGACGATCGAGATCGACACCGCGACCAGCGAAGTGCGCTGGCAGGGCCGCAGCTTCGCCATGCCGCCGGTGGCGCCCTTCGTGCTGGACGTGATCGCCGCCGGCAGCCTGATCGAATACGGCCGCCGCATCGTCGCGGCAGGGTCGGTGTCCGCATGACCCGTCCGATGACGATTGCCGAGAAGATCCTCGCCCGCACCGGCGGCGTCGCCGATCCGGTGCCCGGCCAGATCGTCGAGGTGGTGCCCGACTTCGCCTATGCCCACGACTTCGCCGCCATGGCGGTCGAGGCCTGGCGCAAGATCGGCGCGACCCGCGTGGTGGCGCCCGAGCGCAGCGTGATCTGCTTCGACCATGCGGTGCCGGCCGACAACCAGCGCGACGCCAACCGCCAGGCGATGGTGCGCGCCTTCGCCAAGGAACACGGGCTGCTCGCCTTCTACGAGGGCGGCACCGGCATCGCGCATCAGGTGATGTTCGAGAAGGGCTATATCGTGCCGGGCGCGCTGGCCGTCGCCTGCGATTCGCACACGCCGTCGGGCGGCGCGCTGGGTGCCTTGTGCATCGCCACCGGCGAGACCGAGATCGGCTTCCTGTGGGCCACCGGCCGGCTGTGGCTGAAGGTGCCGCGCACCATCCAGGTGGTGCTGACGGGGCGGCTGCGCCCCGGCGTGCATGCCAAGGACATGATGCTGCACCTGATCGCGCGGCTGGGCGTGCTGGGCGCGCTGTACGAGGTGCTGGAGTATCGCGGCCCCGGCGCCGCGACGCTGAGCCCGTCCGAGCGCTTCACCATCTGCAACATGAGCGCGGAGCTGAGCGCCAAGACCGGCCTGTTCCCCTACGACCGCCGCACCGCCGCCTTTCTGCGCGGCCGGGCGCGCTTTCCCTTCACGCCGGTGAAGTCGGACCCGCGCGCGGACTTCTCGCGTGTCGTCGAACTGGACCTGTCGGCGGTGGAGCCGATGGTGGCGCTGCCGGGGCGCGAGGATCGGGGCGTACCGGTGGGCGAGGCGGCGGGACGGCGCGTGCATCAGATCTTCATCGGCTCCTGCACCAATGCCCGCGCCGACGATCTGGCCATCGCCGCGAACATCCTGCGCGGCCGGCAGGTGCATCCCGATGTGCGGCTGCTGGTGGTGCCGGCCTCGCGCCAGGTGGCCATCGAGGCCAGCCGCAAGGGCGACCTGGCCGATTTGATGGCCGCCGGCGCCACGATCATGCCCAGCGGCTGCGCCGTCTGCGCCGGCATCCATCACGGCGTGCTGGCCGATGGCGAGGTCTGCCTGTCCACCTCGAACCGCAACATGGCCGGCCGCATGGGCAACCCGGATGCCGAGATCATGCTGTGCAGCCCGGCCACGGCGGCGGCGAGCGCGCTGACCGGCACGGTCACCGACGCGCGGACCGTCCGGTGAGGACGGGAACATGAGCCTGCGCCGCCTGCGCCTGGGCGTGGCCCTCAGCGACCGGGTGCTGCCGTTCCTGACCGGCGAGGTGAAACCCGACCGCATCGCCATCGATTTCGACCCCGCCGATGTCGACAACCTGTTCTGGCGGGCGCTGCATTCCGGCGATTTCGACGTGACCGAGATGTCGCTCGCCGCGTGGTGCATCCTGTGCTCGCGCGGCGAGCGGCCCTTCGTCGGGCTGCCGGTGTTCACCTCGCGCATGTTCCGCCACGGATCGGTCTATGTGAACGCCCGGGCCGGGATCGCCGGGCCGGCGGACCTTGCCGGCCGGCGCGTCGGCGTGCCGGAATACCAGATGACGCTCGCGGTCTGGATGCGCGGCATCCTGGCCGAGTTCCACGGGCTTGCGCCCGATGCCGTAACCTGGGTGCGCGGCGGGGTGGACAGGCCCGGCCGCAAGGAGCGGATCGCGCTGCATCTGCCGCCGCGCTACCAGGTCGAGGACGCGCCCGAGGGCGACCATCTGGACCGGATGCTGGTGGAGGGGCGGATCGACGCGATGATGTCGCCGCGCATTCCCCCCAGCTTCGCCGCCGGCGACCCGCGCATCCGCCGGCTGTTCCCCGATCCGCGCGCGGCCGAGGAGGCGTATTTCCGCGCCACCGGCATCCTGCCGCCGATGCACATGATCTGCCTGCGCCGGCCGGTCTATGAGGCGGAGCCCTGGCTGGCCCGGTCGGTGTTCGACGCCTTCGCCGCCGCCAAGCGGGCCGCCGAAGCGCGACTGCGCGACACCGACTCGCCGTTCTGCATGGTGCCGTGGCTGGAATCCGACATCGCCCGCAGCGAGGCGGTGCTGGGGCGCGATTTCTGGCCCTACGGGCTCGCCGCCAATCGCGCCGCGCTACAGCGCTTCATCGATTATCTCGGCGCCCAGGACCTGCTGGCCGCCCCGCTGGCGCCCGAGGACCTGTTCGCGCCCGACCTGCTCGACAGCTGAGGAGAGAACGCAAGATGGCCGATCCCGCCCTGCCCGAAGGCCGCATCCTGGAGGACACGGTGGTCCCGGCCGGCGCGCCCTGGTGGCGGCGGCTGGCGGCCGGGCAGCATCTGCGCTTCGTCGATCTGGAGGGGCAGCAGGCCATCGACTTCCTGTGCTACGCCGCCGACGACCCGCTCGACCGCTACAACGCGTCGAACACCATCCGCCTCAACGGCAACATCTACCTGTCCGCCGGCGCCGTTCTGTGGTCGGTCAAGGCGCGCCGCATGATGACCATCGTGGACGACAGCTGCGGCGGGCACGACACCATCGGCGGCTGTTGCAGCGCCGAGCTGAACGAATTGCGCTACGACGTGAAGGACACGCCCAGCTGCCAGGCGAATTTCCGGCACATGCTGGGCGAGCTCGGCCGCGACGCGCGCGACATCGTCACCAACGTCAACCTGTTCATGTCCGTGCCGGTCCAGGCCAACGGCGCGATCGCGCTCGCCGACGGCCGCTCGAAGCCCGGCGACCATGTCGATCTGCGCGCCGAGATGGATCTGTACGCGCTCGCCTCGAACTGCCCGCAGCGCCTCAACCCCGCCTGCGGCTTCAACCCGACCCCGATCCGCGCCATCGTGTACGTGCCGGCCTGAGGCCGCGTTCCCAGAGCCATCATTCCCGCGCCCTTGAAACGTGAGTCTGGGGAATCCAGGACCAGCGGCACGGCGCCTACGCCAGCGCACCGTCCTCACGCCACGACCCGGCAGGCCTCGTCCAGCGCGCGCACCGCGTCCTCCAGGTCCGCATCGGTATGCACCGCCGAGACGAAGCGCCGGCCGCCGGGCAGCACATACGCGCCGCGGCGCAGGCATTCGGCGTCCAGCTTCTTCGCCCGCACCTGATCGCTGGCCAGCACGTCGCCGTGGTTCCGCGGCGGCTTGTCCAGGAACATGATCTGCCACATCGATCCCTCGCCCAGGCAGCGCGCCGGCAGGCGGTGGCGGTCCAGCACCTGCTGGAAGGCGCGGCGCGTCTCGTCGCCATAGGCATTGAGCCGCGCATACACCCCCTCCTGGCGCAGATAGGCGAGATTGGCGAGCCCGGCCGCGGCCGCCAGCGGCCCGCCATGCGTGGTGCCCAGCACGACGGCATAGTCGGGGTTCGCCTTGTTGGCGGGGTCGGCGAGGTCGATGATCTCGGCCCGGCCGGCGACGCAGCCCAGCGCCGCGCCGCCGCCGACGATCTTGCCGTATGTCGCAAGGTCGGGACGCACGCCGTAGATTTCCTGCCCGCCGCCATAGGCGAGGCGGAATCCGGTCACCACTTCGTCGAAGATCAGCAGCACGTCGTTCTCGTCGCAGATGCGCCGCAGCCCCGGCAGGAAGTCCGGATCGGGCGCGATGATGCGCTGCACCGGCTCGACGATGATCGCCGCCAGCTCGTCCCGGTGCTCCGCCACCAGCCGGCGCACCACCTCCAGATCGTTGTAGGGCGCGATCAGCACCGTCCCCTGCACCGGGGCCGGGATGCCGCCGGTGTCCGGCCGGCCCGCCGGATAGTTCGACAGCGCCGTGGGGGCGTAGCTGATCTGGGCGTAATCGTGGTTGCCGTGATAGGCGCCCTCGAATTTCAGGATCTTCTCGCGGCCGGTGAAGGCGCGGGCGAAGCGGATGGCATAGAAGGTCGATTCGCTGCCGGTCGAGGTGAAGGCCAGCTTCTCGGCGCAGGGCACGGCGTCGGCGATGGCGTCGGCCAGTTGCAGGCACAGCGCGTTCGGCATGCCGAAATAATGGATACCGTTCGCCGCCGCCGCCTGCACGCCCGCGACCACGTCGGGATGCGCATGGCCCAGGATCAGCGGCCCGGCGCCGCAGACATAGTCGATATACCAGCGCCCGCGCAGGTCCTGGATGCGCGAGCCCTCGGCCTTGTGCACGGCGAAGCGCAGATCCGGCGGCAGCGCATGCCCGCCCAGGCAGGCCCCCGGCAGCAGCCGCTCGGCGATGCCGAACGCCTCGTCATGCGTCATCGCCCCGGCAATGCCGGCATCGTCCCATGTCTCGCGCAGCGCCATGGCAACCTCCCCGTTTCCGCGTATCCTAGGCGAGTGCAGGCGGGGTGACGAGGGCCGCCCGTCGCATCGCCCTTCCCCCTCATTCAAGGCCGGCGGCACGACTTCAACGGACACGCAGCAACGCCACGGCCTGGTTGAGCTGGCTCATCCGGCGATGATCGCCGGTCGGCGCGTCGGGATGGAAGATGGCCGCAAGGCTGCGGAAACGCTGCCGCAAGCCTGATTCGTCCGGTATCGCACCCGGCGCATAGCCCAGGACATGCAAGGCATCCGCCCGGCTGCGCACCCCCTCTGCCAAGGGCCGGAAGGCGAGAGCTTGCACGACGCCCAGCAATCGGTCGCGCCCGGCTTCCGCTGCCGCGAGCCGGTCCGCCATCCGCGGCCCGTCGCCTGCTTCCAGGGTCATGGTCAACGCACCGTCCGCCATCGCCAGCGCAACGGCCAGCGCGCGGCGGATCGTGGCGGGCGCGTGACCCTCCGCAAGGCGGACCTGAAGTCTCGGCTTGCGGCGCCAGGGCCGGCCGTTTCCGGATTTGGGCAGCACGGCCTCGCGATCTCCCGCTGCGGGCTCGCCGGGGTCCGGCCAGCCCTCGATCACGGCCGGCGGCACCAGCAGCATCACCGACCGCAGGATTTCGCCCGGCGTGGCACCGCGCCGCGCCGCCAGGCCGAGAATAGCGTCGCGAAAGGCCGACGAACAGGCCACAGCGTAGGATGGGCGGGATCGGCGGACAGCTTCGAGCATGCCCCTGCATCGCCCATCGGGCGCCGGGCCGTCAACTGCGATTGAAGGCAAGTCGTTTCGGAACCGCTAGCCGCGCAGCGCGGCGCCGGTCTGCTTGGCGACGCTGGCGACGATCTTCTCCGCCACCGCGGCGATCTCGGCCTCGGTCAAGGTGCGCTCGCCCGGCTGCAGGGTGACGGCGATGGCGACGGATTTGCGGCCCTCGCCCACGGACGCACCCTCGAACACGTCGAACACCTCGGCCCCGGCGATCAGCGCCTTGTCGGCGGCGCGGGCGGCCCGCAGGATGCGGTCGGATGCGACGTCGCGGTCGACGACGAAGGCGAAATCGCGCACCACCGCCTGGAACTGCGACAGGCGCAGCGGCGGCCGGGCACGGCCCTCCTTGCGCTTCGGCTCCGGCACCCGGTCGAGGAACACCTCGAAGCCGGCGACCGGACCGCGCAGATCGAGCGCCGCCAGCACCTGCGGGTGCATCTCGCCGAACCGCGCCAGCACATTCGGCCCCAGCCGCAGCACGCCGGAACGGCCCGGATGGAACCAGCCCGGCGCATCGGTCGTGACCTGCAGATTGCCGACCGGCGCCCCCGCCGCCTCCAGCACCGCCAGGGCATCGGCCTTGGCGTCGAAGGCATCGACGGCGCGCGGTCGGTCCGACCAGTGGCGCGGCCCGCTCTGGCCCGTGCGCACGCCCGCCGCAACGAGGCGCTGGCCCTCGGGCGTCGCGTTCTCGAATTGCGGCCCGATCTCGAACAGAGCGCTGTCGGCGAACCCGCGATCCGCATTGCGGCCGGCCGCCAGCAAAAGGTTCGGCAGGATCGAGGGCCGCATCGCATCGAGATCGGCGCTGATCGGATTGATGAGCGTCAGCCCCGGATCGCCGCCGCCGAACAGCCCGGTATGGGCCGAGGACATGAAGGAAAACGTGACCGATTCCGCGAGTCCGCGCGCCGCCAATGCCCGCCGCACATCGGCGCTGCGGCGCTGCGATGCGTTGCGGGCCGGGGCCAGCGCCACGCCCGGCCGGTGCATCGGCAATGTGGGCAGCCGGTCGTAACCGTGGATACGCGCCACCTCCTCGACCAGATCGGCCTCGCCGATCACGTCGCCGCGCCAGGACGGCACCGCGGCGCGCAGGCCCGCCTCCGTCTCCGCCGTCGCGAAGCCCAGCGCCTGGAGAATGCGCGCCTGCTCAGGCGCGGGCACGTCCATGCCGGCGAGCGTCCGCACCCGGTCGCGGCGCAGCACATAGTGCCGCTGCCAGTCCGGCTCGGCGCCTGCGAACACCGGCGCCGATGCCTCGCCGCCGCAGAACTCCAGAATCATGCGGCTGGCGATGGCCAGGGCCTGCGGCACGAAGGCCGGATCGACGCCGCGCTCGAAGCGATAGCGGGCGTCGGAGATGATGCCGAGCCGCCGTCCCGTCTCCGCCGTGCGGATGGGATCGAACAGCGCGACCTCCAGGAAAACCTCGGTCGTTGCCTCGGTACAGCCGGACTCCTCGCCGCCCATAACGCCGCCCAGGGCGTTGGCACGGGACTCGTCGGCAATCACCGTCATCTCCCCGTCCAGCGAATAGGTCTTGCCGTCGAGCGCCGCCAGCGTTTCGCCGGGCCGGCCCATGCGCACCACGACATTACGGTCGAGCTTGGCCGCGTCGAACACATGCAGCGGCCGGCACAGATCGAGGCTGAGATAGTTGGTGATGTCGACCAGCGCCGAGATCGGACGCAGGCCGACGGCCTTCAGCCGGTCCTGCAGCCATTTCGGGCTGGGCCCGTTGCGCTGGCCGCGGAAATGCCGGCCGGCGAACCAGGGACAGGCGCCGGCCTTGTCGGCGGGCAGATCGACGCGCAGCCCGATGGGGCTGGCGTACGCGTCGGCGGCCGCCGCCGTATTCAGCGGCTTGAGCCGCCCCAGACCCGATGCGGCGAGATCGCGGGCGATGCCGCGCACGCCCAGGCAGTCGGCGCGGTTCGGCGTGATCGACACGTCGATCACCGGATCGCCCAGGCCCATATAGTCGGCAAAGGGCGTGCCCACCGGCGCATCGGCGGGCAAGTCGATGATGCCGTCATGTTCTTCCGACAGGCCCATCTCGCGTTCGGAGACCAGCATGCCGTTGGATTCGACACCGCGGATGGCGGATTTCTTCAATTCCAGCCCAGTACCCGGTACCACACTGCCGGCCGGCGCAAACACGCCGACCATCCCCGCCCGCGCATTGGGCGCGCCGCAAACCACCTGCAACGGCTTGCCGTCGCCGGCATCGACCATGCAGACCCGCAGCCGGTCCGCATTCGGATGCGGCTCGGCCGAGACGACGCGGGCCAGCTTGAACGGCGCATAGGCCGCCGCCCGATCCTGTACCCCCTCCAGTTCCATGCCGATCATGGTCAGCCGGTCGGCGATGGCACCCAGATCGGCGTCGGTATCCAGATGGTCCTTGAGCCAGGACAGCGTGAACTTCATCGGCTCAGCCCGCCATAGAGGGTGGGCACGTCGAAGGGCAGGAAGCCGTAGTGCCGCAGCCAGCGCAGATCGCTCTCATAGAAGGTGCGCAGGTCGGGGATGCCGTATTTCAGCATGGCGATACGCTCGATCCCCATCCCGAAGGCGAAACCCTGATAGCGGCTGCTGTCGATGCCGCAATTCTCCAGCACCTTGGGATGCACCATGCCGCAGCCCAGAATCTCCAGCCAGTCGCCGAAATTGCCCAGTTGCAGCGTGCCGCCGCCGCGCTTGCAGCCGATATCCACCTCGGCCGAGGGCTCGGTGAAGGGGAAATAGCTGGGGCGGAAGCGCAGCGGCAGGTCGTCCACCTCGAAGAAGGCGCGGCAGAACTCGGTCAGGCAGCCCTTGAGGTGGCCCATATGGGTCGCCTCGTCGATCACCAGCCCCTCGACCTGATGGAAGTTGGGCGAATGCGTCGCGTCGTGGTCCGAGCGATAGGTGCGGCCCGGCGCAATGATCCGGATCGGCGGCTTCTGCGACAGCATGGTGCGGATCTGCACCGGCGATGTATGCGTACGCAGCACCATGTTCGCCTGCCCCGGCTGGGCCGGCGGCAGGTAGAAGGTGTCGTGTTCCTGCCGCGCCGGATGCGAGGGCGGGATGTTGAGCGCGTCGAAATTGTGGAAGTCGGACTCGATGTCCGGCCCCTCGGCCACGACGAAGCCCATATCGGCGAAGATCGCCGTCAGCTCGTCGATGGTCTGGCTGATCGGATGGATGCGGCCCTGCGTCTCCGGCCGGGCGGGCAGGGTCACGTCGATGCGCTCGGCGGCGAGGCGGCGGTCGAGTTCCGCCGCTGCCAGTTCCGCCTTGCGCGCGTCGATGGCACCCGCGACGGCGTCCTTGAGCGCGTTCAGCGCCTGGCCCTGGGTGCGGCGCGCCTCCGGGTCGAGGCCGCCCAGCGCCTTCATCAGGTCGGTCAGCCGGCCCTTGCGGCCGAGCACCGACACGCGCACGGCTTCCAGCGCGTCGAGATCGGCCGCAGCCGACACCTCGACGAGCAGTTCGTCCTGCAGCCGTTCCAGATTCTGCATCGTCCGGCCCGCTTTCTGAAAGCGCCCTGCCCCGCCGGGACAGGGCGCCGTCCGATCAGGCCAGCGCGGCCTGTGCCTGCCCGACCAGCGCCTTGAAGGCCTCGGGCTCATGCACCGCGAGATCGGCCAGAACCTTGCGGTCCACCTCGATCCCCGCCTTGTGGATACCATCCATGAAGCGGGAATAGGTGACGCCATGCTCGCGGACAGCGGCGTTGATGCGCTGAATCCACAGGCTGCGGAAGTCGCGCTTGCGCACGCGACGGTCGCGATAGGCGTATTGCAGGTTCTTGTCGACCCGCTGCTTTGCGGCGCGGATCGTATTCTTGGCCCGGCCGCGCGCACCCTTGGCGAGCTTCAGGACCTTCTTGTGACGGGCGTGCGACGTGACGCCCCGCTTGGTACGTGCCATGTCAGTCCCCTCAGACGCGCAGGAAGTTGCGCTTGATGATCTTCGCGTCCGCGTCGACCAGCACATGCGTGCCGCGTGCCTGCCGCTTCATCTTCTTCGGCCGGCGACGCAGGTTATGGCTGAGATAGGAACTGCCGGCGCGCACCTTGCCGGTCCCGGTAAACCGGAACCGCTTCTTGGCGGCGCTCTTGTTCTTCAACTTGGGCATTTTCGATATCCTTTCCGATCGAGATGCTCGGGTCCCGGACACCGCGTCCGGGCGGGCGGCGAGGCATACCCAATAGGCCAGCCACCCTGTTGCGCCCGGGTCGCCCCGGGCCGCCCCTTGCGGGACGCGGCGTTATATCGGCTTCGCCCCCCCGGTGCAAGGCCGCGAATCCGCGGATAACCGCGCCGCGCGCCGGAACAGCCAGGACGCGGCGAGGAAGGCCGCCGCGTACCCGCCATGCAGCATCAGGAGGGCCGGGACCGGGACCCGCGTCTCCAGCGCCAGCGCGACGCCGCCCGCCAGCAGCAGGGCCAGCGCCGCCGCCAGCATCGCCCGCGCCATCCCCGCCGGCCGGCCGCGGGCGAGCGCGGCGCCCACCGCCCCAATAACGGGCACCGCCGGATAGAGCAGGTTGGCGGGATTGTCCTCGCCGGCGATGCCGACCGCGAGATCCATCCAGACCAGCACGAAGGCCGCGACCAGCGCCAGCGCCGCCCCGGCCCGGTAGGCGACCCCGCCCCGCCGCAGACCCGGCCGCCGCGCCAGATAGGCCGCGATCTCGTAGGCGCCCGCCGTCGCCGCCAGCATCGCGCCGAACAGGACGAAGCTGCCCGCGCGCCAGTCGACCTCGTCGGTGAACTGCATCGCCACCGCCGGCAGCAACAGCAGCCCCGCCGCGAGACCCCACACCACCATCCGCTCGACCGTCATTCCGCCGTCTCCTGGCCGTCCCCTTGACGCCCCGGCTTGACGCAGCGTCGGGGGCCGGCCGACAGTGCCGCAAATCAATGTGAAGAAATTATGGGGAGGCAAGCGCATGGATCTCGGACTGGCCGGCAAGACGGCGATCATCACCGGCGGCTCGAAGGGCATCGGCAAGGCGTGCGCCGATTCGCTGGCGGCCGAAGGCGTCAACCTGCACATCACCTCGCGCACTAAGGCCGATCTTGAGGCCGCGCGCGAGGATATCCTGAGCCGCCACAAGGTCGATGTGCAGATCCACGCTCTCGACCTGTCGAAAAGCGCCAACCAGAAGAAACTGGCCGAGGCGACCGGCGCCACCGCGGGCAAGGTCGACATCCTGGTCAACAATGCCGGCGCCATCCCCGCCGGCAACCTGACCAAGGTCGACGAGAACACCTGGCGCGACGCCTGGGACCTGAAGGTGTTCGGCTTCGTCAATCTGAGCCGCCTGATCTATCCCGCAATGGTCGCGCGCGGCGAGGGCGTGATCCTGAACGTCGTCGGCACCGCGGGCGAGCGGCCGGCCGCCAACTACATCTGCGGCTCCACCGGCAACGCCGCGCTGTTCGGCTTCACCCGCGCGCTGGGGCAGATGAGCCTGGACAGCAATGTGCGGGTGCTGGCCATCGCACCGGGCCAGATCGTCACCGAGCGGCTGTACCGCCAGCAGCGCATCAAGGCGCAGGAGACGCTGGGCGACCCCGAGCGCTGGCAGGAAATGCTGAAGGCGCTGCCGCAGGGCCGCGCCGGCAAGCCCGAGGAATGCGGCGACGTGGTCGCCTTCCTGGTCAGCAAGCGCGCTTTCTGGGTCAATGGCGTCGTCATCCCGGTGGATGGCGGCGGCTATCTGCGGTGACGCGGCCATGGCGGCGCCGGAAA
Source organism: Alphaproteobacteria bacterium (assembly GCA_050250795.1). Taxonomy (GTDB): domain Bacteria; phylum Pseudomonadota; class Alphaproteobacteria; order UBA8366; family UBA8366; genus JBFWNZ01. The sequence continues at coordinate 13,362 of JBFWNZ010000042.1, forward strand.
TCCGCACCGTCATCGAGGCGCGCTCGGAAGGCCCTATCGCGCGGGTGACCTTGGACAACGCCGCGCGTGCGAACTGTCTGTCGCGCGGGCTGGTCGATGGGATCGCCGCCACCTTCCGCGAGCTGGCGGCGAAGCCGGCGCTGCGGCTGGTCGTCGTGACCGGGGCGGGCGAGCGATCCTTCATGGCCGGCGCCGACCTGACCGAGCTTGGCGCCGCCGACGAGGCCGCGGCACGCGACTGGATCGCCGGTTTGCACGCCGCGCATCGGGCGATCCGCGACTGCCCGGTGCCGGTGATCGCGCGCATCAACGGCGCCTGCCTGGGCGCCGGGCTGGAGCTGGCGGCGTCCTGCGACCTGCGCATCGCCGCCGACCATGCGACCTTTGCCATGCCCGAGGTCATGATCGACATCCCCAGCGTGATTGAGGCCGCCCTGCTGCCGCGCCTGATCGGCTGGGGCCGCGCGTCCTGGCTGATCTATCGCGGCGACGGCATCGACGCCGCCACCGCCGAGCGCTGGGGCCTGGTGGAGCGGGTCGTGCCGGCGGCCGACCTCGACGACGCGGTCGAGGAGCTGGTCTCCCGCCTGCTGCGCAACGGCCCTGCGGGCATGCGGGTGCAGAAGCGGCTGATGCGCGACTGGGAGCGGCTGCCGCTGGACGACGCCATCCGCGCCGGCATCGACGCGCTGGCCGCCGCCTACCGCATCGGCGACCCGCCCGGCCACATCGCCGCCTATATGGCGGAGCGCCGCAAGCCCGCGGATTCCTGACCCGCACGAAGGAACGGAACGCTTCACCGCAATCGCCGTTGAGTCGGCAAGGCACCGGACGGGTGCCGAAACCGAAAAGGCGGAGCGGGGATCATGAGCGGCGCAGCGCTGTTTCCGGGGCGCAAACTGGTTTTCCTCGCCACCCTGGCAGCGATGGGGATGGGCGCGGTGCTGGGGAGCACTGCGGATGCGGCAGAGAAGAAATCGACCAAGGCCGACGCCAAGCCGGCGGCGCGCAAGCTGCTGACGCCGCAGGAGATGCTCGGCATGCAGGTCCTGGCCGCGGACAACACCCCGCTCGGCCGAGTCATGGCGCGCCGGATGGGCGCCGCCGATCGCGATCTGGTGCTGCAGCTGGAGGACGAGGTGCAGATTCCGCAGCTGATCGACGACGGCATCGTCGCCCGGCCGGACGGCCCCGGCGCCCGCGTCACCACCCTGTTCGGCCCGCAGACCGTCGCCGTGTCCTCGTCCACCCTGCGCCCGGCCGGCGGCGACGGGCCGGCGAAGCTGATCTTGCGCAGCCCCGCCATGACGGCAATGCGCTGACCGGGATGCGGTAGCGCTCAGACCGTTGCGATGGCGGCAGCCGGCGAGCCCACCGCCCCCGGCATGTTGAGCGGCTGGGCGGTCAGCAGGAAGCGGCTGCGGCCATGCGCGCGGAGCCAGCGGGCAAGCGGGGTCAGGTGCCACAGCTCGCCCAGATGCAGCCCCAGCTTGAACAGGCACAGCTCGTGCAGCGGCAGGATCGGGCCGGGCGCGCGCGGCGCCGCGATGTCGGCGGGCGGCAATTCGACCGCGAAATTGTCGGCGATCAGCGCCGCCACGTCGCTCTCGGCGATCCAGCGCTGCAAGGCGGGGTCGGCCCCGACCAGCCCGCAGCATTGCCCGTGCAGCGCCGCCGGATCGGGGTCGCGCCGCATCTCCAGCAGCATCTCCGCGAAGCCGGTATGGAGCAGCAGCATATCGCCCGGCTCCACGCGCACCCCGTCGCGGTCCATCGCGCGCATCAGATCGGCATAGCCGACGGGCCGGCGCTCGCGCCCGAAATGCGCCTGCAGGTCGACCAGCACGCCGCGTCCCTGGATGCCCTGGGCCGCCATCGTCTCGATACCCAGGTGATGCACCCCCACCTGGCCCTGGCTCGGACCGCCCAGCGCCGGATCGACGGCGCGGAAGCCGTTGTACCAGACCGCCTCGGCCGTGCCGTCGCCATCGGCGTCGAACAGGGCCCCGACATGGGCCAGGCTGTCCCACTGGCTGGAATACTGGCTGGCGATCAGCATCGCGTCGTCATTGATAACGTCGGTTGCTGCCGGATTGTAGTGCCGCATGGCAAAGTTGAAATAGCACATGCCGTCGCGGAACACCGGCCGCAGCTCCGGCGGGTGGCGCGCCGGATGCAGTAATTGCTTGCCGGGGTAGTCGAGCGGCAGCGACAGGTTGAAGCGCAGCCCCTCGCGCACCTCGGCCGCGCCCTGGCGCAGCTTTTCCGGCGTCAGCAGGTTCAGGCGACCGAGCTGGTCGTCGGCCCCGAACCGGCCCCATTGCGCGCCCGCCGGCATCCGCCGCCATCGCTGGCCCATGCGTCCTGTCTCCCCCGGTTGCCGGTCGCTCGCCGCACAGTGTAGCGTCGCCGCGGTTGCCTGTAAGCCGCGAGGAGCGCCCGAGCGATGGCCCATCTGCTGGTCGACACGAAGGACGGGATCGCCACCCTGACGATGAACCGGCCCGATGCGCGCAACGCGCTGTCGGACGAGATGAAGGCCGGGTTGGACGCGGCGCTGCACCGCATCGAGCGCGATCCCGCGATCCGCTGCGTCGTGCTGCGCGGGGCGGGCGAGCATTTCATGGCCGGCGGCGATGTGAAGGGCTTCGCCGCCAAGCGCGGCGAACTGGGCGCCGAGGGCTTCGGCGACCACATGCTGCATCTGATCCACAATCTGCATCTCTCGATCTCGGCGCTGCGCCGCCTGCCCAAGCCCGCCATCGCCGCCGTCCGCGGCTCGGCCGCCGGGGTCGGGGTCAGCCTCGCGCTCGCCTGCGATCTGGTGGTGGCGTCGGAGGATGCGTTCTTCACGCTGGCCTATTGCCATATCGGGCTGACGCCGGACGGCTCGGCCACATATGCCCTGCCGCGCGCCATCGGCATCAAGCGCAGCATGCAGATGGCGCTGCTGGGCGAACGGGTGCCGGCGCCCGAGGCGGCGGCGATGGGCATGATCAACACCGTGGTCCCGCCCGACCGCTTCGAGGCCGAGGTGGCCGCCCTGGCGGCGCGGCTGGCGGCCGGGCCGACCCAGGCCTATGCCAACGCCAAGCGGCTGCTCTACCGCTCGATCGAGAGCGATTTCGAGGCGCAGCTCCAGGCCGAGGCCGAATCGCTGCGCGCCACCGCCATGACCGAGGATTTCGCCGAGGGCGTGCAGGCCTTCGTGGAAAAGCGCAAGCCGCGCTTCACCGGACGCTGAGGGAGAGAGACGAATGGCCGAGCTGGTGACCCTGGCCGAGATCGAGGACGCGCGTGCCAACCTGCCGCGCGAGGTCAGGCGCACGCCGATCCTGCCGCTGGCCCGCGACTCGGCCGAGGTGGGACGCGAGCGGCTGTTCCTGAAATGCGAGAACCTTCAGGTCACGGGCGCCTACAAGGTGCGCGCGGCGTTCAACGTGCTGCGCAACCTGACGCCGGAGCAGCGCAAGGCCGGCCTGGTCATGACCTCCTCGGGCAATTTCGCCCAGGCCTTCGCCTATGGCGGGGCCTTGATGGGGGTGCCCATCGTGGTGGTGATGCTGGACCGCACCAGCCCCTACAAGGTGGCGGCGACCCAGGGCTATGGCGCCGAGGTGTATTTCTCCGGCACCGACGCGGCCGAGCGCCAGCCGACCGTGGAGCGGGTGGCGGCCGAGCGCGGCATGACCGCCATCGATGCCTGGGAGCATCCGACGATCATCCCCGGTCATGCCAGCATCGGGCTGGAGATCGCCGAGGACATGCCCAGGGTGCAGCAGGTGCTGGTGCCCGTCTCCAGCGGCGGCGTCGCGGCCGGCGTCGCCAGCGCGATCAAGCTGCGCCGCCCGGACATCCGCGTGATCGGCGTTCAGCCTGAGCGCGCCAATGCCTATTACGTCTCGCGCCAGGCCGGGCGGCCGACCGCCATCGACTATTGGGACAGCATGGCCGACGGCCTGTCGGCGGTGCGGCCGGGCGAGCGGCCCTTCGCGCATCTTCAGAAATACATGGACGATGTCGTGCTGATCTCCGAGGCCGAGATCGCCGCCGCCTTCCGCACCATCCTGTTCCGCGCCAAGCTGATGGGCGAGCCGGCGGGTGTGGTGGCCGCCGCCGCCTTCCTGAGCGGCAAGGTGAATACGCGCCTGCGCACCGTCGCGCTGCTGACCGGCGGCAACGTCACCGAGGCGGTGGTGCAGCAGATGCTGACGATGTCCGCGCCGGGGTGAGGCCTCTCTCTCGCCGTCATTCCCGCGCACGC
>JBFWNZ010000043.1:0-17457 GCA_050250795.1 Alphaproteobacteria bacterium
AAGGCCGACGCCGCAAACAGCCCGATCATCGCCGGAACCACCGCGACACCGTCGAGCAAGTAGGGGATGCCGAGCGTCCCGCGAATGACGCCAAGATCGCTCATGCCGACCGTCCCGACCAGAAGGCCAAGCGCGCCCCCCAGCAGGCCGCGCGCAAAGCTCGACCCCTTGAGCACGGCGATCAGCGTGATGCCCCAGAGGATGACGACGAAAAACTCGGAAGGTCCCAATCGGAGCACGGCTCCGGATATCGGCTCGATCAGCACGAACAGGATGATGTAGCCGAAGAAGGTCCCGATGGTCGACGCGCCGAGCGCAAGACCAAGGGCCCGATTGTGTTCGCCCCGTTGGGCCATCGGATAGCCATCGAATGCCGTCGCGACCGCATTCGATGCACCGGGAATGTTCATCAGGATGGCCGGAACGCCGGCCCCGAAACTGCCGCCTGTGAATATCGCCGTGAGAAACAGCATCGCCGACAGGAAATCCATCAGGAACGTCGCCGGCAGGACGATCGCCATGGCCATGGAGACCTGAATCCCCGGAATGGCGCCGGCAACCAGACCGATCAGAATGCCGGGGAACACGACGAGCCATGGCTGCCAGGAATGCGTCAGCAACGCGAACGCCTGCTGGACGGCGGAGAGGTCGATCATTTCCGGCTCCTAAAAGAACACGGTCGGCATGGGAACCGGCACCACGGCCTTGAAGCCATAGGTGATGATCGCGACGAAGAGGGCGGGATAGCCGAGAACCATCAGCGGCCTCTTCTCGCCCTGCACCAGTATGGCCAGCGCGATGAACAGATAGGCGCAAACGTCGAAACCGATCCGGTCCGAGCCCAGCACGAACAGCGCGAATAGCGCCATCATCAGGCCGGCTCCGTACCGCTCGATGCGGCTCTTCGGCACGACGGCGTCGGCCTCTTCCTCCGCGCGCCCACGAACCGTCTGAACCAGTACGACGGCACACAGAGCAAGAGCGATCACCGATACCGGGAGAACGAAGACGAGGTTCCCGATCTGATGCGAGGCCGTGTAGGTGTCGCGCAGATACCAGATCACGACCATGGCGACGGCGATCAGCAGGGCGACATGCCCCCAGGCGATCCGCTTCGACAACATGGAGTTCATCGTCTCACCCCTTCACCAGCGGGAGGGAGAGCCGGGGCCCGTGCTAACCAGGCCCCGGCATCCGGAGTGCAGCGGCCGCTACTTCGCCGCCATGCGCTGCTGGTACTTGGCGTAGAGATCGAAGGCCGTCTTCATGCGTTGCGTGGTTTCTTCCGGCCCGATGTATTCCCCGCCGATCTCGCTTTCCGCCAGGAACTTCTGCACATCCTCGCGCGCCAGCGTCTTCTTCACGGCATCGACCAGCTTCGCAAACCGCTCGGGATTCTGCTTCTTGCATTCGGCCGACACGGCGATCCCGCGCATCGATCCATCGACGACGGGAATCTCCTTGGCGCCCATCTCCTTGAGGGCCTCGTTCACGGTCGGCGCCTTCCAGTCCTTGTGCGTCTGGGTGCGATAGACGGCGAGCGGGCGGATCAGGTCCAAGACGCCTTCGCTGCCATCGCCGCCGATGATCGTGAAATCTGTGGTTCCGCCGGCGGTCGAGGTGCGATTGGCGCCGCCGCCGCTATAGGTGACGATGCTGAGATTGTCGTAGGGGATCCCGAGCGCATCCATCACGAGCATGATGTTGAGCTCGGCGCTGCCGCCCTTGATCAGCGCCATCTTGACCTTCTTCGGGTTCGCCTTCACGGCGGTGAACAGGTCCTTGAAGGTCGCGTAGGGCGATTCCTTGCTCGTGAACATCAGGTCGTAATCCGACCACTGCCCGTTGATGAAGGCAAAGTCGTCCAGGGAATAGGTCGCGCCGCTGTTCAGGATCGTCTGCTGCAGGAAGGGCGACAGCGCCGAGCCGAACACGGTGTAGCAGTCATGCGGCTGCTGCAGGACATATGTGGCGGCAAGCTGGCTGCCGGCGCCCTGCTTGTTGACCACCAGAACCGGCTGTCCCAATTCCTCGGGCAGGAACGAGGCGAGGGCGCGGACCGTGCGGTCGGCGCTGCCACCCACCCCGAAACCGACGACGATGTTCAGCGGCTTTGCCGGCCAATCGTCGGCCGCTGCGGCCGGTCTCGCTCCCGACACGGCAAGAGAGCCCAAAAGAAACGCGCCGGCCGCCGCTGAAAGGGCCAGCTTCATGGTTCCAGGACGTGGCATCGCTTCCTCCTCCTCGTCGCGCTTTGTGCGCGTTCTGTTGAAACTTTGCTGCTATTCGGCCGCCATCGTCGCGCCCTGCGGCCTGCGCCTGGACAGCGCTGCGCATAGCGGTCCGACCCCGTCGGCACGCTCGATCTCGCGGACCGCGGCAACCGCGTCCTCCACGGCGTCCGGCTGCAGGATGGCACCCGTCAGATGCCGGAACTTCGCCTCGATATCGGCATCCGACACCCCGGCCTGCGCGGTGCCCTTCGGATGCTCGATGAAGCGTTCGACATCGCGCCCGTCCGTCAGGCGAAGCGTGATGCGCGCAGCGAAGGCATCCGGATAGGCCGCATCGGCTTCGGGATCGAAGACCATATCGATCCGGTCCATCGCACCGCGGAACTGCGGATCGTTCACGCGTCCGGGCTCGTATCCGGAAGGATCCATGGCGCTGCCGAGCAGGGACAGCGCGCCCGAGAATGGCCCGCTGTACTGGGCCGCCATCGTATCCTCGATGACCCGGCCGCCATTCTGCGTCGCCATACGCTCGCTGCCGCCCAGCGTGACACGCGCGATATCCGCCAGCGCCAAGCCGTTCTCGGCCCGCAGGTCTTCGATCCCCTGACAGGCCGCATGCAGGGCGGCACAGCAGGGATAAAGCTTCGTCCAGTTGCTGTGGATCATGAAAACATCGCCCAGTCCCAGGGTCAGGCGGGACGGGTCCGCATCCTCGCCGCCGATGGCAGGGATCATTCCGAAGGCCCCGTCGAGCCCGTCCTTGGGACCGGTGAAGCCACGGGCCGAAAGCTCGGCCGCGAATGCGCCCGCTTCCGCAGCGCGCCCTGCATGCAGCCGCTTCACCATCCCGCCGGTTCCCTGGGTAAAGGCCTTGATGCCGCCACCCATCGACGCTGCGATCCCGACGGTGCTGTGCAGCGCATCGAGCCCCAGTCCACGGATGGTTCCCGCCGCTATAGCGGCACCGACGGCACCGAGCTGACCCGTGTAATGCAGCCCGCGGTCGCTTCGCGCCTTGCCCATCGCTCGGCCGACACGCCCCATCAGCTCATAACCCGCGAGAATGCCGGACAGGAGCCGCCAACCCGGGGCATCCACGTCCTCAGCGGTCGCGAGAGCCGCAGAGATGACCGGGGCGCCGGCATGCGTGAACGACCCGACGATAAAGTCGTCCAGCTCGAAACCATGCGCGGCGGTTCCATTGATCAGCGCCGCGGTCGCAGGACGCCGTTTGGTGCCGCGCCCCAGAACCGACGCACTGCCGCCGTCCTGGGACGCGGTCTCGGCAAGAATCCGCGTCCAGGGCTGATCGGCGCCGTAAACGCAGCAACCGACCGTATCGAGCAGAGCACGCCGGACATAGGCGGCGAGATCGGCCGGCAGAGGTTCCGCCGCAAGATCGTGCAGATATTCGACGAGCCTGGCCCCGTGGAGCGTCGCAGCCTGCGCCACCGGTTTCCTCCGTTGTAGACCGCCCTTGCTTTCGGCGTGTTGGGCAAATCCTAGGTCGAGCATCGAAGGGCGGTCAATGACGGAATTCCATTTAATGGACTTATGTCCACTAGATGGACATTGCGGTAGCACGATCTGCCATGCCGCGGCGGGCTTTACCGCCGCACGGAATTCCCGTAGGGCATGGATTCGGCGCAACGCGTGCGGAAACGGCGATGGTCAGAACTCTGCGACGGTCCCTGGATATTCTCGAGGCTTTCGACGAAGCCCATCGGCGCATGACCGTGGCAGAGATCAGCGAACAGATCGGACTGTCGCGAACCACCTCGCTGCGTCTAGTGCAGAGCCTGGAGTCGGCCGGCTATCTGGTCAGGCTCGCGGACCAGCGCTACTGCCTGTCGCTGAAGCTGCTCGACCTCGCCCGCAATGTCGACAGCACGCTCGACATCCGGGCCATCGTCCAGCCCCGGTTGCAGGAACTCGTCTATCTGACCGGCGAGACAGTGGCGCTGAACATGCGGCACGGGCTTGAGCGCATCTGCATCGACGTCGCGATTCCGAACACGCATCTCGTGCGCGTCGTCGCCACCGGCGAGCGCGTGCCGCTGCCGATCGGGGCCATCGGCCGCGTGCTGTCAGCCTATCTGGACCCGACAGAACTGGAGCGCGTGATCGCCGGCGGCCATGCCGGCCCCCGCTTCGATCACACGCGCTTCCTTGAGAGTCTGGCGACGATCCGCATGCGCGGATACGACATCGCCTGGGGCGAGCGCATTGCCGGAACGACGGCGATTGCCGCCCCCTTGTTCGATTCGCAGGGCCGTGTGGGGCATTGCCTTTGCGTGCTGGGACCGAGCGTCCGGATGGATGGGCGTGAGGACGCAATCATTCAACAGCTGGTGTCCGAGGCGCGAACGATTTCGCGCCAGCTAGGCTACCAGATTCCGGACAGAGAATAATCCGCCTGCCGTTCGGCCATCCGCCTGTCGGATGACCCATATCCGATGGACACCAGAGCCGACAGCCGAAGTCAGTCCGGCATCCTGAACGCGACGTCACGGGGATCCGATACAAGGCCCCGCCGCGGCTGAGGCGTGTTGCGGATATCCTGCGCGACCGCCTGCAAAAGCAGCTGAAAACCGAGAAGGGTCGGCAGGGCCGCGACCATCACGGTGCCGGCCGAACGTGTCACGCCGGAACGAACCGACTCCGTCCATTCCGTGAGCCCCCACCCGATGCCCCAGCCGAGCATCGGCAGCCCGAGGAGCAGATAGAGCGACACCACCGTGAAATCCGCGACGAAGTAACGAACCAGAATGCGCTGGAAGAACCGGTGAAGCAGCAAAGGCGGGAATTCCGCCAGAACCTGTCCGATCCGAAGCGACGAGTCCTCCGCACCGTAACGCGCCGGCATGGCGACGTCTTCGACCGGCAGCCCGGCCGTGCCAAGCGCGATCAACAGATCGCATTCGAAGAAATAGCGCGGGGACAACCGGTCCAGCGCGATGGTCTCCAGCGCACGGGCATGGATGGCCGTGAAGCCGTTGGTCGGGTCCATGACCGACCATTGCCCGGACGCGGCCTTGACCAGGAATGACAGCAGGCTGTTTCCGAACAGGCGCAGCCGGGGCATCGTCCGCAGCGCCGCAACATGTTTGAACCGGTTGCCCTTGGCGTAGTCGACACGGCCCGAAAGGACCGGTTCGAGAAGGTCCGGCAGGCGGTCCGGGTCCATCTGGCCGTCGCCGTCCATCTTGACCACGATCTCGCAGCCAAGCTCCAGCGCGCGACGATAGCCGGTGACGGTCGCGGCGCCGACCCCGCGGTTGACGGCGTGGCGGATCACCTCGACCCGCGCATCGCGCGAGGCCAGCGCCTGGGCGAGGTCGCCCGAGCCTTCGGGACAGGCGTCGTCCACGACGAGGATGCGGTCGATACGCGCCGGCAGCCCCGAAACGACCGCCTCCAGATGCCGCGCGACGCGAAAACAGGGCAGAACCACTGCGATCTTCACGGGCAGCCCCTCCAACGAACCCCGCCTAACGCCTTAGCAGAGAATAGCCGCGCGCGCCTGTCTTTTAGGTCGAAGGCAGGATATCCTCCCGGCAGTCTGGCCACGGCATTGCCAACCGCCCGTGTCAAATTTCCGCCTCTCGCCTGTCCGTATCGCTGCTGCTTTGGCCAGCGCCGTCTTCGTCGGCCTGTTCCTGGTCCTGTATTCCCAGCTGCGCTATCCGATCCCCTACATGGACCATTTCATCCATGTGGACTTCGTCCTGACCGGCCGATGGGGCCTGTCGGACCTCTGGGCCTCCTATGGCGAAAACCGGCCCATCGCAATGCGGCTGATGACCTTGGCCGACTATGGGCTCGACGCCGGGTCGGACGGATTCTTCATCCTTGCCGGACTCGTCTGTCTTGCCGGCCAGTTCCTGCTGGTGACGAGGCTCTTGCGCAGACCGGCCTGGTCTCCCGTTCGGCTCGCCGCCCTCATGGCAGCGGCATGGCTGCTGACCCGCGCCTATACGCTGGAAGGCTGGGTGTGGGCCCCCGGCGCACAATTCTATGTAACGGCCTTCATCGCATGCGCCGCGATCTTCCTGGCCAGTGCACAGCCCTGCGGCGTCCTCCGAATTGCCGGCGCCACGCTGCTTGCCGCGCTTGCCGCCGCGACTTACGGCAACGGCGTGTTGGTGTTCTTCTGCATCGCCGCGATCATGGCACTCAACCGGCAGATATGGGCGCTGCTTCCCGGCATTGCCGGTCTTCTCTGGTCGCTTGCCTTCCTTCACGGCCAGCATGGCGCCAGCCTGTATGGCGAAGCCTCGTCCTCGGTCGCCACTCCGTGGGACCTGGCCGTTTATGCGATCGCTTGGCTCGGCGGACCCTGGTCGCGCTTCTGGGGTACCGTCCCGATCGGCCTCGCCCAGGCGCTCCTGCTGATCGGGCTGTCGATCCACGCCGCCCTGCAGCTATGGCGTCGCCATGACCTGACGTGGCGGCGCCTGCATGCTTACGGATTAGGGCTGATGCTGTTCGCCCTGGGCACGGCCGTGGTTACGGCGCTGGTCCGGGTGGAATTCGGTCCCACACAGGCCGCCACGCCCCGCTATGGCATCTTCCTCGCCGTCGGCCTGTGCGGTGCCGCCCTGACGACCGTCCCGCTGCTCGAATCGTTGACGCCGGCCCGACGCCGCATCGCTGCATGGCTGGGTGCGGCGGCCATGGCCGTGCTGCTGTGCGAACAAGCCGCAGCCACAGTCTACTACATGGACAAGGTCGGAAGGCTGCGCGCGGATTGGCTTGCGATCCTGTCGGGCGACCTGTCGGAGGAGCGGCTGCGGCGGCCGCTGCCGCCCGATCCGGCCGGAGCGCGGCGTGTTCTCGCAGCCGCGCGACAGGATCGCTCCTTCGGCTTCCGCGAGGCATGGGCGGTGTCCGTCGGTCAGGAATGGACCGGCATATCGCAGGCTCCTTGCCCCGACACCGTGCGACCGATGGAGGAGTTCTCGGGGATGCGCATCCTGGGAGGCGGCCCCTCGGCCGCCGGCTTCGGACGCCTTATCGCGGTCCGTATCGCGGATCGCCGCATCGTCGGGCTGGGTGCGGGCACGGGCCTGGGAACATGGCGGCTGGCCCTTCCGATGAATGAATCCGCGTTCGATATCATTGCCGTACACGGCAGCGAGGGATGCACGATCGCGCGCATGGGCGCTCCATAACCGGCGCATTAGCGAAGCATTCGGATTACGCGCCGTGCGCGGATATCTCGGCTTCCCCGCGCAATGCCGGCTGGCTCTCACATGCTTGAGCGAACACCCGCCCCACGCCGATCACCACGGGCAAGCCATCCCCAATCGCCTCGATGCCGGCCGTCAAGGTACCCAGCGTCCCTGCCCATAGTCGTTGTTCTCGACGCGTGACCGCGGCCGCCATGACGGCGGGAACGGATGGCGGCATCCCTTCCGCCGTCAATCGTGTCGCAATCCGGCCGGCGGTACGGCCGCCCATGTAGAAGATCGTGGTGGCCGCCGGATCGGCGACCGCTTTCCAGTCGATATCGGGCGGCAACCCGCCCTGCTTGGAATGTCCGGTCACAAACCGTACCGACTGGGCCACATCGCGATGCGTCAACGAAACGCCGAGCGTAGACGCCATGGCGAGCGCGGCTGTAATGCCGGGAACCACCTCGACGGGGATACCTTCGCGTTCGAGGCGGGCGATCTCCTCGCCCGCACGACCGAAAATCATGGGGTCGCCCGACTTCAACCGCACCACCCGCTTGCCAGTCTTCGCAAGGCGGACCATCAGATCGTTAATATCTTCCTGCCGGCAACTCGGGCGACCGCCGCGCTTGCCGACCAGCATCCGTCTCGCCTCGCGCCGGGCCAGGTCGAGCACCTCGTCAGAGACCAGTTCGTCGAACAGGATGACATCCGCAGCCTGCAGCATCCGCACCGCCTTGAGCGTCAGCAGTTCCGCATTGCCCGGGCCGGCCCCGACCAAGGCCACATGACCCGTGCAGGTGAGCCCGGCCGAGACCTGGGAGACCTCCCGCAACAGGCGTCCGTCATCGCCCGATACCGGACCGGCAGCGAAGGCGCGCTCGGCGAACGCTTCCCAGAACCGCCGGCGCCGCGCGCCCGGTTCGATCCGCGCGCGAACCAGCGCGCGCAGACGGCCTGCCATCGCCGCCCAATCGGCCAGCGACGGAGGGAGCAGCGTCTCGATCCGCCGACGGATCGCCTGCCCCAGAACCGGCGCCGTCGCACCGGTCGAAATGCCGACGACGACGGGTGAGCGGTTCACGATCGACCCGAACTGGATGCCGCCGGCCTGCGGTCTGTCGATCACATTGCAAGGGACGCCGGACCGCTTGGCTGCGGCGGCAAAGGCCGATGCCTCGGCCGCATCGGCGGCGTCGGCTACCGCGAGCACCGAGCCGGCAAGACAGTCTTCGTTCCAATCCGCATCGTGATGGATGACCGAGGCCTCGGCGCTTACCGAAGCGAGCAGGCTGCGGAATGCATCGCCAAGCACGGACGAGCGAGCGTAGACATGCACTTCCGCGCCCGCGGCGGCGAGAAGTTCCGCCTTCCACGCAGCCGCATCGGTACCGCCTGCGACGATGGCCCTGGCGCCGCGCATATCCATGAAGACCGGCAGGACTGCCAGCTTCGCCATCCGCGCTGGTGCGCGGTCACTCGGCAGCCTGGAAACGGCATGCATCGATGATCGCCTTGATTTCGCCGCGGCAGGAACCGCAACCCGTGCCGGCCTGCAGTTCGGTGCCGATCTCATCCGGGGTCGCACAGCCGGCGCGGACCGCTGCCGCTATCTGATTCGCCCCGACGCCGTAACACGAGCACACCAACGCGCCGCGGTCCGGTTGCCCGCGTCCCGCACGGCCGGCAAGTACGGTCAGCCGCGCCTGTGCGGTCGAGCACTCCGCCGCAAGCTGTTCCACAGCCCAGCTGCGCGACACGGCCACCGGGTCCGCACTCAAATACAGCGCGCCCAGCAATTGGCCCCGCGCAAACCGTGCAAAGCGATAGCGCCGCGCGTGGCGGTCGGCGTAGCTGAGCGTTTGCGCATCGATGGCCGTGGGGAACAGGGCTGCCGTCAGTTCTCGACCGTCCTGCGGTTCCGCAAAGGCAAGTTCGATCCGCCACCCACCGGGGCAACGCGCGACAGCCCAATAATCCGCTGTCAGATTCGTCGGTTTGCGGCGCGTCACGGCAAAGCCATAGGTGGCAGCGGCGAAGCGCTCAATCCTCGCCGCCGTTCGCTTCAGCGCCGGCTGACCGGAATGAGGGTCCGTCAACGCAGCGACCATGGAATCCACCCGCGCCCGGGCTGCGAACTGATCGTTCCAGTGCATGGGGACGAACACGGTCCCGGACAGTTGGCGGTCCGAGATCAGCGCCCGTACAAGGACATCGCCGCGACTGGTCGCAACGCGCAGAATCTCCGCTTCGCCCACGCCCCAACGCGCAGCATCGCCCGGATTCAGTTCCGCAAAAGGTTCCGCCGTATGCTGCGACAGCTTCGGACTGCGACCGCTGCGGGTCATGGTGTGCCAGTGATCGCGGACGCGGCCCGTGTTCAGCGTCATCGGAAAGGCCTCCGGATTCGCCGGCCGGTCCTCGGCCGATATCGGCATGAACCGTGCCCGGCCGTCCGGTGTGTAGAATCCGCCATCCGCAAAGAAGCGCGACCGTCCCTGTCGATCGGCCGGGGCCGGCCATTGCAGCGGCAGCATCGCGTCATATGTCGCGGCATCGACGCCTGCGCAGATGCCGATATCGAAATCCCGCGTTCCCTGGTTTTCAAAAGCCGATAACGCCGCGTGTTCGGCAAAGATCGCGGCGGGGCCGGCGTAGTTGAAGGCATCGGCGAAGCCCATCCGCCGCGCCACCTCGCAAACGATCCACCAGTCGGGACGGGCATCGCCCGGGGCAGGCAGAAAAGCCCGCTGCCGCGAGATGCGGCGCTCGGAATTCGTGACGGTCCCGTCTTTCTCGCCCCAGGCCGCCGCCGGCAGCCGCACATGCGCGTGGCGGAGGGTGTCGGTCGAGGCCGCCACATCGGACACCACGACGAAAGGGCATGCACCCAGCGCTGCTGCCACATCGTCGGCGTCGGGCATGGAATCGACCGGATTGGTCGCCATGATCCATAGGGCCTTGATGCGCCCCTCGCCCATCGCACGAAACATGTCGATGGCTTTCAGTCCCGGCTTATCGGCGATATGCGGGGCGCCCCAGAAGCGCTGGACTCGCTCTCGGTGCTGGGGGTTCTCGATTTCCATATGGGCCGCGAGCATGTTGGCGAGGCCGCCGACCTCGCGGCCGCCCATGGCATTGGGTTGCCCGGTCACCGAGAACGGCCCCATGCCCGGGCGGCCGATACGACCGGTGGCAAGGTGGCAGTTGATGATCGCACCGACCTTGTCGGTACCGCAGACGGACTGATTGACCCCCTGGCTGTAGACCGTCACGACGCGCTGCGTCTCTGCGAACATCCGGTAGAAGCGGGTCAGGGTCCGCGGATCGATGCCGGTGAGATGCGCGATCTGCGAGATATCCAGGGCTGCCGCCGCCCAGAGAGCCTGCTCGAACCCAGTGGTGTGGCGCGCGATGTAACCTTGGTCGAGCCGACCGGAATCGGCGAGATGCCCCAGCAGCCCGACGAATAAGGCGATGTCCGCATCCGAATGTATTGCCAGATGCAAATCCGCGATCTCGGCGCTTGCCGTGCGCCGCGGATCGATCAGCACGACCCGCATGCCGGGCCGTCGCGCCTTCGCCGCAGCCAGGCGCTGATACAGCACGGGATGGCACCAGGCGAGATTGGACCCGACCAGCACCACCAGATCGGCGGCTTCCAGATCTTCATAGCTCACCGGCACCGTGTCGGCGCCGAAGGCGCGCCGGTGCCCGGCCACCGATGAGGCCATGCAGAGACGCGAATTGGTGTCGATATTGCCGCTGCCGATGAACCCCTTCATCAGCTTGTTCGCAACATAGTAGTCCTCGGTCAGCAGCTGCCCCGACACGTAGAAGGCCACGGCATCCGGCCCATACTCCGCCACCGTCTCGGAAAACCGGGACGCGATGAGGTCGAGCGCCTCGTCCCAGCCGGCGGCACGGCCGCCGATTTGCGGCGTCAGCAGCCGGTCGTCCAGCGACAACGTTTCGGCCAGGGCCATGCCCTTGCCGCAGAGCCGGCCCAGATTCGCCGGATGCTCCGGATCGCCCGCGATTTCGATTCGACCGTCGGCCTGCTGCGTCGCCAGCACGCCGCACCCCACGCCGCAATAGGGACAGGTCGTGTGGACGGTTCCGGCGCCGGCTTCGCTCATGTCATGCCGCCTCTTCCGCGGTCTGGCGCATCGCCAGCAGCACCCGCCGGCCCTCAAGCTTCAGCGCCACCGTGGGCACCTGCCCCTGGTCCGCACCCAGCGCTTCGCCGGTTTCCAGCGAAATCGCCCAGCCATGCAGGGGGCAAGAAACCGAGGTTCCATGCACGATACCCTGGCTGAGAGGACCGCCCTTGTGCGGACAGGAATCACGCAAGGCGAACAGGCGATCGTCGCCGGTCCGGAAGACGCCGATGCGCCCCTGCGGCGTGACCACGCACCGTGCGCCACGCTGTGGGATGTCATCGATGCAGCCGATATCGACCCAGGTCACAGCGCTCATTCCGCCGCCTCCGCGAAACCGATCTGCGCCATCGGGCGGAACTCGTGCGCATGCTTGCCGGCGGCCCGCTCGGCCCAGGGATCGACCTGCGCCACGCGCTGCGACTGCGCGAACCGCTCGTAATAGGCCGCGCGGCGGCCGCGATCCTCCAAGACCTGACGGCGGATTTCCGGCACGCCGACGCGCTTCGCCCATTTGTAGATGCGTTCGAGATAGCGCGCCTGCTCGCGGTACATCTGGACCAGTGCCACGATCACCTCCAGCGCCTCGTCCTCGGTCTTCACCAGACCCAGAACCTCCGTCCCTTTGATGTCGAGGCCGGCCGCGCCCGCGAAATGGATTTCGAAGCCGGAGTCGACACAGATCACGCCGACATCCTTGCAGGTCGCCTCGGCACAGTTCCGCGGGCAGCCGGAGACCGCCATCTTGACCTTGGCCGGCGTCCAGGAGCCCCACATGAACTTCTCGATACGGATGCCGAGGCCGGTAGAATCCTGGGTGCCGAACCGGCACCAGTCGGTGCCGACGCAGGTCTTCACGGTGCGCAGCCCCTTGGCATAGGCATGCCCCGAGACGAAGCCCGCCTTGCCGAGATCGGACCAGACGGCGGGCAAATCCTCCTTGCGGATTCCCAGCATGTCGATGCGCTGGCCGCCCGTCACCTTGACCGCCGGGATCGCGAACTTGTCGACCACATCGGCGATGGCGCGAAGCTGCGCCGCGCTGGTCATGCCGCCCCACATGCGCGGCACGACCGAATAGGTGCCGTCCTTCTGGATGTTGGCGTGGGCGCGCTCATTGATGAAGCGCGACTGGTAGTCGTCGGCATACTCATCGGGCCAGTCGCAGACGAGGTAGTAGTTCAGCGCCGGCCGGCACTTCGCGCAGCCGCAGGAGGTTTTCCACTCAAGTTCCTGCATCACTGCCGGGATGGTCTTGAGCTGCTTGGCCTTGATCAGGCGGCGCACATCGTCATGGCTCAGCGCCGTGCAGGAGCACATCGGCTGTACCGCCGCGGGGCTATAGGCGTCACCCAGGGTCAGGCCGAGCAGTTGCTCCACCAGACCGGTACAGGAGCCGCAGGACGCGGATGCTTTCGTATGCGCGCGTACTTCCTCAAGCGAGGCCAAGCCTTTGCCAACAATCGCGCCGGTGATCTTTCCCTTGCAGACGCCGTTGCAGCCGCAGATTTCCGCGTCATCCGGCAAGGCTGCAACGGCCGCCATAGGGTCCAGCGGGGCACCCCCCTGATAGGCCTGACCGAAGATCAGGGTATCGCGCATCGGGGCGATATCCGCTCCCTTGCGCTTGAGATCGTTGAACCAGGCGCCATCGGCCGTATCGCCGAACAGCACCGTGCCGACGATGCGGTTGTCCTGCAGGACCACCCGCTTGTAGATGCCGGCCGCCGCGTCACGCAGCACGATCTCCTCGCGATCGTCGCCATCGGCGAAGTCGCCCAGCGACATCAGATCGATGCCCGTAACCTTCAGCTTGGTCGGCGTATCGCTGTGGACGAACCGCGCCGATGCGTCGCCCGCCAGCCGCGCGGCGGCAACCCGTGCCATCTCGTAGAGCGGCGCGACGAGGCCATAGACTTGGCCTCCGACTTGCGCGCATTCGCCGATGGCCAGAATGTCGGGATCCTCCGTAAACATCCCATCGTCGACCACGATGCCCCGCTCCACGGGCAGCCCCGCTCCCTTGGCCAGCGCCGCATTCGGCCGAATGCCGACGGCCATCACCACCAGGGTCGCCGGCAGCACGGTCCCGTCGGCGAGTTCCACCCCCTCCACCTTCGATCTACCCAGGATCGCCTTGGTGTTCGCCTTGGTGAGAACTTTGATCCCGCGTGCTTCCAGCGCCTTCTGCAGCAGATAGCCGGCCGCCGCATCCAACTGTCGCTCCATCAGGGTCGGCATGAGATGGAGAACGGTGACGTCCATGCCGCGCGACGTGAGCCCGGCGGCAGCTTCGAGCCCCAGCAAGCCGCCGCCGATTACAACCGCCCGGTCGCGCGACTGGGCTGCGAGCAGCATTGCCTGAACATCGTCGAGATCGCGATAGGTCAGCACGCCAGCCAGATCGTGCCCCGGCACCGGGATGATGATCGGCATCGACCCGGTCGCGAAGACCAGCTTGTCGTACGATTCGACCACGCCATGGTCCGAGGTGACGGTCTTCGCCTGCCGGTCCACGGCAACGATGCGATGGCCCTTGTACAGCGTGATGCCCTTATCGATGTACCAGCCGTCGCCATGGATGACGATTTCCTCATAGCGCTTCTCGCCGGACAGGACGGGCGACAGCATGATGCGGTCGTAATTCACTCGCGGTTCCGCGTTGAAGATCGTCACCCGATACCGGTCGGGCGCCTGTTCCAGCAAATGCTCCAGCATGCGCCCGGGCGCCATGCCATTGCCGATGATGACGAGACGTTCGGCCATGGCCGTGCTCACGCCGCCTCGACCAGGCGATGCCGCTCGTACAGAAAGCGGAGCACCGCCGACCGGCACTGGATGTAGGTCTGGTCGGCCGCCAGTTCGAGCCGCCGGCGCGGCCGCGCCAACGGCACTGGCAGCACTTCGCCGATCCGCGCGGCCGGACCGTTGGTCATCATCACGATCCGGTCCGACAGCAACACGGCCTCGTCCACGTCATGGGTGATCATCAGCACGGTGTTGCCCAGTTCGGCGTGGATCTGCATGACCTGATCCTGCAGATGTGCGCGGGTCAGCGCGTCGAGCGCGCCGAAGGGCTCATCCAGGAGCAGTATCTTCGGCTCCATGGCGAGTGCCCGGGCGATGCCGACCCGCTGCTTCATGCCCCCGGAAATCTCGGCCGGACGCTTGTCGCGCGCATGGCCCATCTGGACCAGATCGAGATTGCGCATGGTCCAGTCATGCCGTTCGCCCCGGCTTTTGGACCGCCCGAAGACCTTGTCCACAGCTAGGCGCACATTCTCGTAGACCGTCAGCCACGGCAGCAGCGAGTGGTTCTGGAACACGACCGCGCGATCGGGCCCCGGCTCGTCCACCACCTTGCCCTCCAGGAAAACGACGCCGCTGGTCGCCGGCGTCAGGCCGGCCACGATGTTGAGCAGGGTGGACTTGCCGCAACCGGAATGCCCGATGATCGAGATGTACTCGCCGCGCTCGACCGTCAGCGAAACCTGCTTGAGCACTTCTGCCGAGCCGCTTGCCTGGCGAAAGCTCTTGTCGACCTGTTCAATGGACAGATAGCCCTGAGTCATGATCGATCCTCCTCACGCGTTCGCGGTGCCGCGCGTCACCGCGCGGCCGATAAGGGCGACAATCCGGTCGAGCAGGAAGCCGATCATGCCGACATAGACCAGCGCCAGAATGATGTCGCTGATCAGCGACGAGTTCCACGCATCCCAGATGAAGAAGCCGATGCCGACGCCGCCGATCAGCATCTCGGCCGCGACGATGGCCAGCCAGGACAGGCCGATACCGATCCGCAGGCCGGTGAAGATGTACGGCGCGGCAGCCGGCAGCATGATCTTGGTGAAGTACTCGAAGCCGTTCAGCCGCAGCACCTTTGCGACATTCTGATAGTCGGCCGGAATGTTGCGGATGCCGACGGCCGTGTTGATCACGATTGGCCAGATCGCGGTGATGAAGATGACGAAGATCGCCGATGGATTGCCGTCGCGGAAAGCCGCCAGCGACAGCGGCAGCCAGGCAAGCGGCGGCACCGTGCGCAATACCTGAAAGAGCGGGTCCAGTCCGCGCATCGCCCAGTCGCTCTGGCCGATCAGCGTACCGAGCGCGACACCCGCCACCACGGCAAGGGCGTATCCCAGCGCCACCCGCTGCAGGCTGGCCAGAACATGCCAGAACATGCCCTGGTCGATACCCTGCCCGACATAGAAGGGGTCGATAATTAACTGCCAGCTGTCGCGGATCACGGCCGAAGGGGCCGGCAGGCTGGCGCCGGGCTGGGAGCACAGCATTTCCCACAGCACCACGACGACGGCGATCGTGATCGCCGGCGGCAGCATGCGCTGGACGATGATGCGGCCGAGAGCAGGCAGCAGGCGGCGGGCCGTCCTGACGGGTACGGCCGAAAAGGCCAGAACCTCGGCAGAGGGCGATGGGATTTCGGGCTTCTTCAGCTTCGCGACGCTGGCGGTCATTCCACTCTCCTTGCGAAAGCGCCGGCCCGACGGAGGGATCGCCGGGCCGGCTTTCGGATCAGGCAATGCGCTTGATGTTCAGGCTGGCGAGATAGGCTTCCGGATTGGCCGGATCGAAGACCTTGCCGTCGAAGAAGGTCTCCACCCCGCGCGAGGTCGAGGTCGGGATGTCGCTCGCCGCGACGCCCAGTTCCTTCGCCGCCTCGCGCCACAGATCCTCGCGGTTCACCTGGTCGATCAGCTTCTTGAAGTCTTCCTTGCCGGTGAACTTGCCCCAGCGGACGTTCTCGGTCAGGAACCAGAGGTCATGGCTCTTGAACGGATAGGAGGCATGATCCTTCCAGTACTTCATGATGTGCGGGCTGTTCTCCACCACCTTGCCGGTGCCGTAGTCGAACTTGCCCTTCATCCGGTCGACGATGTCGCTGACCGGCGCGTTGATCCAGTTCCGCTTCGAGACGATGGTCGCAACCTCCTCGCGGTTCTCCATCTTCTCGCACCACATCTGCGCTTCCTGGACCGCCATCAGCAGTGCCTTGGCCGCCTTCGGGTGCTTGTCGACCCAGGCCGCGCGCATGCCGAAAGCCTTCTCCGGATGCTTGCTCCACAACTCGCCCGTGTTAATGGCCGTGTAGCCGATGCCCTGGTTCTTCAGCTGCTCGTTCCAGGGCTCGCAGACGCAGAAGCAGTCCATCGAGCCGACCTTCATGTTCGCCACCATCTGGGCCGGCGGCACCACGATGGTCTCGATGTCGGAATCGGGATCGATCCCGCCGGCCGCGAGCCAGTAGCGGATCCACAGGTCGTGCGTGCCGCCGGGGAAGGTCATGGCGGCACGGACCGGCTTGCCCGACGCCTTCTTGGCCGCAAGCGCCGTCTTGAACTTGGAGGTATCGGCGCCGACCTTGAGGTCGATGTATTCCTGGGCGACCGAAATGCACTGGCTGTCGAGGTTGAGCCGCGCAAGGATATACATCGGGGTGGGGATATTGTTCTGGGTCACCACGCCCGACGAGATCAGGTAAGGCATGGGCGTCAGGATATGGGCGCCGTCGATGCCCTTGCCTTCCGAGCCAAGCACCAGATTGTCGCGCGTGGTGCCCCAGGAGGCCTGCTTCGCGACCTCGACCTCGGTCATCCCGTACTTGTCGAAGATGCCCTTTTCCTTGGCGACGATCAGCGGCGCGGCATCGGTCAGGGCGATAAAGCCGAGAATGGCCTTCTTCGTTTCCGGGCCCGCACCTTCGGCAAAAACGCCGGAGGGAAAAGCCGTATTGATGGCGCCGAAGAGCGCCGTGGCGGCGCTGGTCTTGAGCAAGGTACGGCGTGTGACGTTGTAGCTCATCTTGGTCCCCTGTCTGGGCGGCCTGCGGGCCTGCCTGCTGCGAGCACAAAAAAAACGCCGCGG
>JBFWNZ010000044.1:0-17271 GCA_050250795.1 Alphaproteobacteria bacterium
GATGGCGCCGTCTCGCTACCGGCGCCGGGCCAGATCAGCGAAACCGTCTCGGCAAGGTCGCCCACGAAATCGTAGGAGTAGCGGAACAGCACCGGATCGACGCGCTCCTCGACCAGGGCGCGCATCATCGCCGGCTTCGCATGCGGCACGCCGACGCCGTCGGTGAGCGCGGCGAGCGCCCAGCCGCGGTCGGGGTCGGGCGTGGCGCGGAAATACTCCACCAGCAGGCGCAGCTTGCCGTTCCGCGACGGCGTGAAGACCAGACGCTCAAGTAACAGAGCAAAGGCCTTCACGCGCCGGCCTCCTCCTCGAAACCGACGAGGGAAAGGGCGCGAGCATCGATGCCACGGTTGCGGGCGTGATGCACCAGCGCCTCCTCGCGGCCATGCGTGACCCAGACGCGCGGCGCCTGCACCTCCTCCAGCGTCGCCGTCAGCTCGTCCCAGTCGGCATGGTCGGAGACGACCAGCGGCAGTTCCAGCCCATGCTGCCGCGCACGCTGGCGCACGCACAGCCAGCCGGACGCCATGGCCACCACCGGATCGGGGAAGGTCCGCGACCAGCGGTCCTGCAAGGCCGAGGGCGGGCAGAGCACGATGGACCCCGCAAGTTCCCGCCGGTCCGCCTCGGCGGTCGGACGCAAGGAGCCGAGTTCGACGCCATGCTCTTCGTAAAGCCGACACAGCCCTTCGAGAGCGCCATGCAGCCAGAGCGGCCGATCCCAGCCGGCGCGCCGCAATAGCGCAATCAGACGCTGCGCCTTGCCCAACGGGTAGACGCCGACCAGATGGCTGCGTTCGGGAAAGCGGGCGACGGACGCCAGCAGCTTCGCCACTTCCTCCGTATCCGGCGGATGCCGGAACACCGGCAGGCCGAAGGTCGCCTCGGTGACGAACAGGTCGCAGCGCACCGGCTCGAACGGCGCGCAGGTGGGGTCCGGCCGCCGCTTATAGTCGCCCGATACGACGACGCGCGTTCCCGCATAATCCATGACGACCTGGGCGCTGCCCAAGACGTGCCCCGCCGGCACGAGGCGCAGCACGACATCGCCGATGCGGCGCTCCTCGCCATAGGATAGCGGCTCGATGGCCCCGCCCGCCCCCGCGTCGAAACGGTGGCGCATGATCGCCGCCGTCTCCGGCGTCGTCAGAACGGCCCCATTGCCGGGGCGGGCATGATCGGCGTGGCCGTGCGTAATGACCGCCCGCGGCACGGGCCGCGTCGGATCGATATGAAAATCGCCGGGAACGCAGTAGAGGCCGCCCGCGCGCACCTGCAGCCAGCGCTCCGGCAACCCGTCTATTCTCTTTCTGTTCCCCTGCATGG
This sequence comes from Alphaproteobacteria bacterium, assembly GCA_050250795.1. Taxonomy (GTDB): domain Bacteria; phylum Pseudomonadota; class Alphaproteobacteria; order UBA8366; family UBA8366; genus JBFWNZ01. The sequence continues at coordinate 1,327 of JBFWNZ010000044.1, forward strand.
TCACGCTCATGTATATCCTGCAACGCTCATGAACACGATCTGGACCCGTCCCGGATTGACTGCGGCCCCGGCGCACGCGGCGGCCGGCGACCTGCCGCAGCCTTTCGCAGGCTGGTTCGCCGCCCGTGGCTGGCAGCCCCATGCCCATCAGATGGCGATGCTGCAGGCCGCCGTCGACGGGGCGCATGCATTGCTGATCGCGCCGACCGGCGGCGGCAAGACCCTGGCCGGCTTTCTGCCCGCGCTGATCGACGCAACGCGCGACCCCTCGCAGGGCCTGCGCACCCTCTACATCTCGCCGCTCAAGTCGCTGGCGGTGGACATCCACCGCAACCTCACCGCCCCCATCGCGGAGATGGGCCTGCCGGTGCGGGTCGGGACGCGCACCGGCGACACGCCGCAGCACAAGCGGCAGCGACAGCGGCACGACCCGCCGCATCTGCTGCTGACGACGCCCGAATCGCTGACCCTGCTGCTGTCCTATCCGGACGCGCCACGGCTGTTCGGCCAGTTGCGCATGGTGGTGGTGGACGAAATCCATGCGCTGGCCGGCACCAAACGCGGCGATCAGCTGGCGCTCTGCCTCTCCCGGCTGCAACTGCTGGCGCCGGCGCTGCGGCGGGTCGGGCTGTCGGCGACCGTCGCCTGGCCGGACGCGCTGGCGGGCTGGCTGGCGCCCGATGCGAACCCTAGCCAAGTTCGCCGGATCGACGGGCGCGACGGCGCGGCGGCGGACATCCGCATCCTGGAGACCGTGGCGGAGATGCCCTGGTCGAGCCACAACGCACTGCATGCGATCCACGAGATCTATGACGAAATCCGCAAGGCGCGGACGGCGCTGGTGTTCGTCAACACGCGCGCCCAGGCGGAAATCTGCTTTCAGGCACTGTGGCGGATCAACGAGGACAACCTGCCCATCGCGCTGCATCACGGCAGCCTGGAACGCGAAATCCGCCGCAAGGTCGAGGCGGAGATGGCGGCGGGGCGGCTGCGCGCCGTCGTGGCCACATCCTCGCTCGATCTGGGTATCGACTGGGCGACGGTCGATCTCGTCATCCAGGTCGGCGCGCCCAAGGGTGCCAGCCGCCTGATCCAGCGGGTCGGCCGCGCCGGGCATCGGCTGGACACTGTCAGCCGGGCGCTGCTGGTGCCGGCAAACCGCTTCGAGGTGCTGGAATGCCGGGCGGCGCTGGATGCGGTTCGCGACCGCACCTTGGATGGCGATCCGCCGCGGCCCGGCGGGCTGGACGTGCTGGCGCAGCATGTTCTCGCCCTCGCCTGTTCGGCGCCCTTCCAGGCGAACGCGCTGTATGACGAAATCCGGCGCGCAGGTCCTTATCGCGACCTGACGCGGCAGGATTTCGACGACGTGCTCGCTTTCGTCGATCATGGCGGCTACGCGCTGCGCCGCTACGAGCAATGGCGCCGCCTGCGGCGGCTGCCGGATGGCCGCTACACGGCCGCCACGCCCGCCGTCGTGCGCCGGCTGCGGATGAATATCGGCACCATCGTCGAAGCGGTCACCCTGAAGGTGCGACTCGGCCATGGCCGCGTGCTGGGCGAGGTCGAGGAGAACTTCATCATGGGGCTGGAGCCGGGCGACAGCTTCATCTTCGCCGGGCAACTGCTGCGCTTCGACGGCATCCGCGGAACCGACGCCATCGCCAGCCGCGCGCCGGCAGGCGATCCGAAGATTCCCGCCTATATGGGCGGAAGGCTACCGCTGACCACGCATCTTGCCGACCGGGTCCGCGGCATGCTGGCCGATCCCGGGCGCTGGCCGGAACTGCCGCCTCAGGTGCAGGAGTGGCTGCGCCTGCAGCGCTGGCGCTCGGAGACGCCGCGCCGCGACGGCCTGCTGGTCGAGACTTTTCCGCGTAGCGGCCGCTGGTTCCTGGTGGCTTACTGCTTCGAGGGCCGCAACGCCCATCAGACGCTGGGCATGCTGCTGACCCGGCGCATGGAGCGGGCGGGATTGGCGCCGATGGGTTTCGTTGCCACCGACTATGTGATCGCCGTCTGGAGTGTGGAGGCCGCGCCGGAAGCCATGCTCGACGCGTTGTTCGACGAAGACATGCTGGGCGACGATCTGGAAGCCTGGATGGACGAATCCTCGATGCTGCGCCGGACCTTCCGCAACGTCGCGGTGATCGCCGGGCTGATCGAGCGCCAGCATCCGGGCGTGCGCAAGACGGGGCGGCAGGTGACGTTCAACGCCGACCTGATCTACGACACGCTGCGCCGGCATCAGCCGGACCACGTCCTGCTGCGGGCAACGCGCATGGATGCCGCGCATGGCCTGACCGATATCGGCCGCCTGGGTGCCTTCCTGAAGCGCATCAAGGGGCGCATCCGGCACCGGCGCCTGGACCGGGTGTCGCCGTTGGCCGTCCCGGTCCTTCTGGAAATCGGGCGCGAGCAGGTGATGGACGGATCGGCCGACGACCTGCTGCTGGAAGAGGCCGCCCGCGACATGATCGCCGAAGCGACGGCCGGAGCGCCCGGGTGAGTACGCTGACCCTCGCCGGCGCCACCCTGCTGACCGACCCGACCGGCGCGCTGGTCTGGCCGGACGCCGGGACTCTGATCGTGGCAGACCTGCATCTTGAGAAGGGCTCCGCCTACGCCCGGCACGGCACGCTGCTGCCCCCATACGATACGCGGCAAACGCTGGGGCGGCTGGCGGAAGCGCTGGAACGTCACCGTCCCCGGCGCGTGATCGCACTGGGCGACAGTTTCCACGACGACCGGGCGGCGGCGAGGTTGGACGCGACAGACCAAGCCGGACTGACGGCGATGGTGGCCGCGCATGACTGGTTCTGGGTCGCGGGCAATCACGATCCCGCTCCGCCCGAAGGCGTTGGCGGCACCTGCGTGGAACGTCTGGCCATCGGCGCGCTCTCCTTCGTCCATCAAGCTGCCGAGGGCGGCGCCTCCGGCGAGATCAGCGGACATTTCCACCCCAAGGCCATGGTCAGCCAGCGCGGGCGCCGGGTCGGCGGACGGTGTTTCGTCGGCGATGCGACCCGGCTCATCCTGCCCGCCTTCGGCGCCTATACGGGCGGGCTCGACGTTCTGGACCCAGCCATCGACCGCCTGTTCCCGCTTGGGTTCGTGGCCCGAATCCTCGGCCGCGGCCGCGTCCACGCGGTACCGCGGGCGGCCCTGGCACGCGCATGAGCCGGTGCGGCCGGGCGTCGCAAACGCAGATCGCGATTGCCAAAAGAGGTATGCTCCTGTTTATCCATGGATCGAATCAGCCTGGGCTTCGAACCGATGAGCATGAGCGGAATCGGCACAAACGCCGCAGCACTCGCCAACTGGATCGCCATGCCGGACACCGGCTCTGACCGCGACCGGCGGCAATCGACCATGCGGACACAACGCCTTGCGGCCACAGGGCCGGGCGGATGGTTCGCCATCAATTGCCTGGTCACGCTGCTGTATCTCGGCCTCGGTTATGCAGTGGCCACATTCTTCGCCGCCTATGGCCTGTTTCCGGCGCCGATCTGGCTGCCGTCGAGCGTCGCTCTCGTCGCTGCCATCGTCTGGGGACCGCGGATCTGGCCGGCGCTGTTCATCGGCTCGTTCATCGTCAACTACGCTTTGTTCGACCCCCCCTGGCATGTCGCGGCGCTGATCTCGATCACCAATACGCTGGGGCCCGCCGTCGGTGCGGCGCTGACCCGGCGGTTCCGGCCGCAACAGGGCCAGTTCACACGGTTTTCCGGCGTGCTTGGGTTCATCCTGTTCGCGGTTCTCCTGCATGCCTTGATCGCGGCAGCCGGCGGCACGACGGCCATTGCGCTGGGGCAGTCGCTGGAGCCGGAGATCGTATACTCGATCTGGACGCGCTGGTGGCTGGCCGACAGCGGCGGGACGCTCTATTTCGCCCCGGCCCTGCTGTTATGGCTGGGCGCAGAACAGATGCCGTCGCCACGCAAGAAGACGGCGGGACGCACCGATGCCGCGGTCTGGCTGGGTACGGCCGCGACGGCGATCCTGCTGTTTGCGACACCGCTGGACGGCTATGTCAGGCATGAATTTCCGTTCCTGCTCGCCGTCCCGCTTTCCTGGGTGGCGCTGCGGATGACGCTGCGTTCGGCCTATACGCTTTTCGCGCTGGTTGCGGTGATCGCCAGCGCCGGTACCGTCGCCGGCCTGGGCCCATTCCAGGAACCGGCCGTTTCGAACCCGCTCGTCGTCCTGGGCGCCATGGTGCTACTGTTCTCGATGAACGTCCTCACCATCGCCGCCTTGGCCTGCGAACGCTATGAGGCGGAGTCGGCGCTGGAGGAGGCGAATCTCACGCTTGAGAACAAGGTGACCGAGCGAACCGAGGAACTGCGCCGGCAGGCGGAAACCGATGCGCTGACGGGTGTTTCCAACCGGCGTGCCTTCATCGAACGCGGTCAATCGGAAGTCACGCGGGCGAAGCGCTACAGTCGCGGGCTGGCGATCATCATCGTCGATCTCGACCACTTCAAGCGGATCAATGACAATTTCGGGCACGCCACGGGCGATGAAGCGCTCAAGGCTGCGGCGCGGGCCTGCGCGGCGCAGCTGCGCAAGCAGGACATGTTCGGCCGCATCGGCGGCGAGGAGTTTGCGGCGATCCTGCCCGAGACCGGCTTGTCCGAAGCGCGGCTGGTCGCGGAGAAGCTGCGGTCGCTGATGCGCCAGCTCGCCGTTCCCGATGGCGGGGGGAGCACCCTTTTATTGTCTGCAAGCTTTGGCGTGGCCGCGCTGGACACGTCCGACCAGAATCTGGACCAGTTGATGGCGCGCGCCGACCGGGCCCTTTACCGCGCGAAGGCAGAAGGCCGCGACCGGGTCGAAACCGCCATCGTCATCGACGAGGGGTTCACAGCCCGACAAGCCGCCCCCCGAGACGGGCCCACCACGCCGTAAATCGAAGCGGGGCGTCGGACACCAAAAGGCAAAGACAGGGCTCGTCCGGGTCGACGGTCGGCTGGTGGCGGATTTCCGGCGTCGCTTCCTGCACGTCGCCGCGCCGGTAACGTCCGGACTCGTCCACATAGCCGCCGGCCAGCACCAAAGCCAATTCGATGCCGCCATGACCGTGCGCCGGCATCGTCCGGCCGGCGCCGATCCGAAGCAGAATTGCCCGCGACCGGCCGCCGCGCAGTGGAACCCGGACGCCTCTCACGCCAGGACCGATCCAGCGCCAGGGCAATGCCGCCGGATCGCCCGTCCCAAGATAGGTGCAGAGGGGGTTGGGAAGCATGCCTGCCGTGGGCGACGCCGTAACCGATGCACCGGGCGCGCCCTCGTCGAGCCGGCAAAGCATCTGTGCCCAGGCGTTCCGGCCGAGGGGTTGCGGTGCCTCGTCCTCCAGAAGTGCACCGCCGACAGCTTCCGCGTCCGAAAGGGCCGCGCGGCAACCCGGACAGATCGACACATGCGTCGCGACGATCAGCCCCGTCGCCTCGTCCGTCGAGCCGGCCGCATATGCGAGAAGCGTGTCCTCGCCGATATGATGGCGAACCGTCATTCCGAGGCCCCCAGCGCCTTGCGGATTCGGGCAAAGGCAAGCCGCAGCCGGGACTTCACGGTTCCGAGCGGCAGATCGAGCGCCGCTGCGATCTCGCTGTGCGAACGGTCCTCGAAGAATGACAGCCGGACGATGTCGGCCTGTTCCGCGGGCAGATCGGCGAGCGCGGCCTGAACATTCCGGCGCCGCTCCTCTGCCTCGACCATCCAGTCGGGCTGCGGCTCCGGTAAGGCCGTCGCCATCGCAGCCTCCCGATCCGGTTCCGGTCGCCCCTCGCGCCGCAAAGCATCGATGCGGAGATTGCGGGCAATGGTGAATATCCACGTCGCGGGCGAGGCCTTGGCGGGATCGAACTGATTTGCCTTGTGCCACACCCGCAACATTGCTTCCTGCGCCAGTTCCTCCGCCACGCCATCGGGGCAGCCCTGGCGCCGCAGATAGCCCTTTACACGCGGAGCGTAGTGCTCGAAAAGCTGCCGGAATGCAGCCCGGTCGCGGTTCCGCGCCACAGCGACAAGCAGGTCCGACGGGCTTGCAGGCGTGACCGGCATGGCCTCCGGCTGCAGCGCCGTTTCGAGGCCGGACGGATCGTTCGGTGACAGCATGCCGGGCAGTATGACTCCCGGGCGGTCCATTCCGGAACAGAAAGCAAGCGTGTCGATCAACATCTCTCGAAGCCGCTGCAATAGCGTAAAAGCCGACTTACCGGATACGCGGATGCGGCAGGTCCGGATCACCACTGCCACCGCACCGCAGCCGTCCTGCGTGATATAGTGGCGCCGCATCGGAAGGATACGACGCGCATATGATCTCGACTGGCAGGTACCTGACCGTCGCACTGGCAACGACGGCCGCCGTCGCCCTCATCTTCACGCTGTTCCCCGGACTCGACCTGTTCGTCTCCGGGCTCTTCTACGACCCCGCGCACGGCTTCGTGCTAGAGCGAACGCAACTGCTGCTGTTCCTCGACGGCACCATGCGGCCGCTGCTTCGTTTCGGCGCGATCGCCGCCTCGATCTTCTTTCTGCTGAAGGCCGTGAGCGAACGCCCGGTCCACTGGGACCGCAGCCGCCGGATCTATTTCGTCCTGACCAGCGTCCTGCTGGGACCGGGACTGCTGGTCAGCGTCATCCTGAAGCCGCATTGGGGCCGCGCGCGCCCGATCCAGACGGAGCCCTTCGGCGGCGAGAAGTTGTTCACGCCGCCATTGCAGATCGCCGACCAATGCGTCGGCAATTGCTCCTTCGTCTCGGGCGATGTCAGCTTCTTCGCAGCCTTGCTGGCCATCGCGCTTCTGGCGCGCCCGACCCGGCGGGCCTTCTGGGTCGGCGTCGTCGCTGTCCTGACCGCTTTGGTAATCCTCAAAAGGCTGGCCGCCGGCGCGCATTTCTTCAGCGACACACTGTTCGCCACCCTGTTCCCGGTGCTGGTGGTCCTGCTGGCCTATCGCTGGATGCTCGAAGGCAAAGGGCCGGCCGATTGGGCAGCGCTGCGCCGGCCGGCCGCACCGCTCTGCGATCTGGCGCCGATGCGAAGCCTGAAATGGCGGCTCTGGCGTGTCCTTGTCCGTATCCGGCGGGCGTGGCGGCGGCTCGTCCGGTGGGCCGATACGCCGGCGCAGCGGAGCAGTCGCATGCCCGCAGCAACACCGCCGGCAGCGGTAGCCAGACCGCGGAAGCGGCGCAGCCAGACCGCCGGCGGGTAACGCACAGCAAGAGGACGCGCGCCGTGGCAACCCTGCACTACATGACCACCACGCATTTCGATCACGGTGCCCTCGAGCGGCTGGGCCGCGAACTGCAACGCCTCGGCATCTCCCGGCCGCTGATCTGCACCGACCGGGGATTGGTTGCCGCAGGACTGGTCGAGACCGTGCAGGCTCAACTGCCGGAAGGGATGACCGCTACGGTCTTCGACGGCACACCGGCCAACCCTACGGAATCCGCCACGCTTGCAGCCCTCGGCCTGTATCGGGAGATGGGCTGCGACGGTATCGTCGCCGTGGGCGGCGGCTCGTCGATGGACCTTGCCAAAGGCGTTGCGCTGCTGGCGACGCATCCCGAGCCGCTGGCCCAGTACGCGGCCGTCGAAAAGGGCTCGCGCAAGATCGGATCCCTGGCACCGCTGATCGCCATTCCGACCACGGCCGGGACAGGAAGCGAAGTAAGTCTGGGCGCCGTCATCATCACCGACGACGGCCGCAAGCTGACCTTCGCCAGCCAGAACCTGATCCCGCGCGTCGCGATCTGCGACCCTTCGCTGACCCTGGGTCTGCCGCCGGGTCTTACGGCCGCGACCGGCATGGACGCGATGACCCACTGCATCGAGACCTTCCTGTCGCCGACGATCGATCCGCCCGCCGACGCGATCGCCCTGGACGGGCTGGCGCGCGGCATCGGCGCCGGCTGGCTGGAGCGCGCGGTGGCCGACGGCTCGGACCGCGACGCGCGCTGGCACATGATGATGGCGTCCACCGAAGGCGCCATGGCCTTCGTGAAAGGACTTGGCGCCGTCCATGCGATGAGCCATGCGGCCGGCCGTATCCGCAGCCTGAACCCGCATCACGGCACGTTGAACGCAGTGATCCTCCCGGCCGTGCTGCGCTTCAACCGCGACCATTGCGGCGACAAGTATGCGCGACTGCGCAACGCAATGAACCTGCCCCCCGCGACAGACATCGCCGAGGCGGTGGAACGGTTGAACGAGCGCCTGAAGCTGCCCGCCAACCTGCGGGCGATGGGCATGACCGACGCAATGCTGCCCGAACTGATCGCGCATTCGGTGGCCGACCTCAACGGATTCACCAATCCGCGCAAGGCGTCGGCAGAAGATTACGAGCGGCTGTTCGCCGACGCGATGGGCTGAGGCTTGCCATCGGCGAAGAAACAGGCCAGCGCCTGGCCGATGGGTATCATCTTGCCGATCACCTCCTCGATGAACATCGACAGCGCCGCCGATGCCTGCGCCCGATCCGCAGGCGGAAGGGCGACGGGCAGCCTGTCCTTGGCGCTCGCGACCAGCGCCTGCGCCTCGATCCGCCCGGCCGCAAGCACCGCGGCCTTTGCATCGGTCACGATCCGCCCATGCTCGAGGCCGCGCAGATAGCCCAGCGCGAGAGCGAGCAGGCCCGGCCAGTGCGCGAACTGCCTGTACATGGTCGCCAGACAACGCGGTTCGTCGCTGTCGCAGACCCGGTTGAGCGCCACCACCATGTCGGATGTCGCATCCGCCAAATCCTCGAAGGACAGAATGGACGGTGCCTCGCCGATCGCGTCCAGGCTGCGAACCGTCCGCGGCGGCGCCGACCGCACACCGTCGCTGCCATGGCGGGCCAGCACCTCTTCCAATGCCAGCATGGCGATTAAATTAAAGGCGTTGGTTCGGTTGTAGTCGTCCACCAGCGAGCGCAATACCTGCAAGGTTCGTTCATCGACACCCACCGCAGCGAAGGCGGCGACCGGCAGCCCGGGCAGTCCCCGCAACCGGGGCAAACAGGCCGCCGAACCGACGAGCGCGTCGACCGTCAGCCCGTCGCGGATGGTCGTCCAGGTCCAGGGCAGCATTCCGTCCAGCGTCGCGAAATGGCGGTAGACCAGATTCACGAGCGGCGTGCCGGATGCGGCCTTGATCTCGGCATAGATGGCCCGCGTCGCCGAGTCTGCGCGGCCTTCGGGAATTTCGGGCACGCCGGGACGCGCCGGAACGGATGATGACATGGTCATGGCCTATCGGCTCAAGGCCGCGTCGAGATAGTCGAGGCTGTCCTGTCCCCAATATATCTCACCGCCATAGACATAGGACGGCATACCGAACACGCCCCGCTCGACGGCCTCGCGGGTGAAGGCGTCGAACGTATCGTCCTGCGCGGCGGACGCCGCCATGACCCGCGCGGCGTCGTATCCGCTGGCGGTCAGCACGGACGCCACGGTGTCCTCGGTCGCAATATCGCGGTCCTCGGCCCAGACGGCGCGCAGGAAGGCATGCGCCAGCCGGCCGACATCGCCGTCGAAATCCCGCGCCGCCAGGATCGCACGCGACGCCGGACGCTGATCCGTCGGAAAATGTGCCGGCTTCACATTGATCGGCAGGCCATGATGCGCCGCCACGCGGCGCAGTTCGACCAGCCGGTAGGCCTGCCGCACCGGGTGCCGCTGGGGCACCGGCGTGCCGCCGGTCTCGCGGAACACGGTCATAATATCGACCGGCTTGTAGACGATGGTCGCGCCGTGCCGCGACGCAGCCGCTTCCAGTCGCAGGCCGGCCAGGTAGCTGAACGGCGATATGACCGAGAAGTAATATTCGACGGATTTGGACATGATATATGCCTAGCTATGGGGAACGGATCGTTTTTGAATATATATTCAAGAATGATCCGTCAACGGCTTCCCGCGCCCGATCCATGCGCGGCAGAATGAAAGCGATGCCATGGCGCGCCCGAGAGAATTCGAGGAATCCGCGGTCCTGTCGGAAGCCGTGAGCCTGTTCTGGGAACACGGCTTCGACCATGCGACGGTGCAGGACATCGCCGCCCGGACGGGAGTCCGCGTCGGCAGCCTGTATGCCGCGTTCGGCAGCAAGCGCGATCTTTATCTGCGAATCGTGGACCACTATATCGAGACCGTCTCGCAGCAGGTCATCCGGCGGCTGACCGAGCCGCCCTCGGGGTTGGCGGCGATTCGGGCCTATTTCGCGGCTCTCACTGCAGGCATTCTCGACGGGGACCGCCGCTGGGGATGCCTGATCACCAATGCCGTCATCGTCCAGGCCGGAACCGATCCGGATATCGCGGCAAAGATCGAAACCCATCTGCGGAATGTCGAAGCGGCATTCCGCACGGCGTTGCAGGCCGCAAGCAAGCAAGGCGAAATCCCGCCCGGAACCGATGCCGATGCGATGGCGGCCTTTCTGACCTGCGTCGTGCAGGGGCTGAATGTTCTGGCCAAAACACGCCCTTCGCGCGAACGGATCGAGGCCATCGTCGGCGCCGCCTTGACCGCACTGGCGAAATAGCAGCATTCGCGCTATTCCGCTTCGCGGCGGCAACGGCATGCTGTTCCGTCGCAGACGGGTTGCAACCGATTGACGTTGACGGCCGGGCGTTGCATGCGCGACCGTCATTCTGGATTAGAATCAGGGCCGCATCGAAAGCGGCCGATGCGGCGAGCGGAGAGACAGAAATGCGTGCGGACACGGCCCAAGTCGCGATGGTCGATGGCTTGGCAAGGTCCAGGGACGGCACCCGGATCGGCTACACCCTTTACCGGCGCGACGGAACCACACGCAGGACCGTCTTGATTCATTCGCTGGCCATGGACCGCCACTTCTGGGCACCCGTCGCCGAATCGCTATCGGCGCACAGTTCCGTGCTGACACTCGACTGCCGCGGGCATGGCCGGTCGGACAAGCCCGCGGGCCCATACACTGTTGAGCTCATGGCCGACGACGTCGCCGACCTGATGGACACGATCGGCTGGGAATCGGCATTGATCGCCGGTGCGTCCATGGGCGGATGCATTTCGCTTGCCTTTGCAAAGTCGTATCCGCGCCAGACCAAGGCGCTCGGCCTGATCGACACGACCGCATGGTACGGCCCCGAAGCGCCGGCGCAGTGGGGCGAACGGGCCAAGCGTGGCGTGGACAAGGGCCTCGAAACGCTGATCGATTTTCAGAAGACGCGTTGGTTCACCGACACGTTCCGCGAGCAGCACCCCGAGATCGTCCAGCAATGCGTGGACACCTTCATCGCCAACGATCCGCAGGCCTATGCGGCAACCTGCACGATGCTTGGCGCATGTAATCTGAGCGAGGCGATCAAGACCTTCCGGATGCCCGCAGCCATCGTGGTCGGACGCGAGGATTATGCGACGCCGGTCGCGATGTCCGAAGCTTTGCATCAGTCGCTTCGCAATTCGACGCTTACGGTCATCGAGGATGGCCGGCACCTGACCCCGCTCGAACATCCCGACCGCATCACCGACGAACTCATCCAGCTTCTCGATCGGTCCTGAAGACCGGCAGGGGGAATGCGATGGCCGATGGACGCGACTACGGTACAGACGGCGTAGGGTTCATCGACGGCGAATACATGCCGCTGCCCGAGGTGCGGCTGCCCGTGAGCGACATGGGCTTCCAGCTGTCCGACATCTGCTACGACGCCATCCATGTCTGGAATGGCGGCTTCTTCCGGCTCAAGGACCATATGGACCGCTGGCAGAACTCGGTCGCCGCACGGCGTTACGACACCCTGCCCTATGACCGCGACGGCGTTGCCGAAGTGTTGAATGGTTGCGTCGCGCGCGCCGGGCTCCAGGCCGCGATGGTCACATATGTCTGTACCCGCGGCACGCCGGCCAGCCGGCAAAAGGATCTGCGCAGCTGCCAGAACCGGCTGGTCGCCTGGGCGGTCCCTTACTATGCCTGCGTCGCCCCCGCCGAGGTCGAGGAGGGATGCGACCTGATCGTGGCGAACACCGTGCGCATCCCGCCCGACGCGGTCGATCCGACGGTGAAGAATTTCGGCCGGCTGGATTTCGTCGGCGCGCTGTACGAAGCCTATGACCGGGACGCCAAATACGCCGTTCTGCTCGACCGCGACGGCAACGTCACCGAGGGGCGCGGCTGGAACATCTTCGCACTCAGCGGCGGCGAACTGGTCTCGCCGGACAGCGGCGTGCTGGAGGGCGTGACCCGCCGGACGGTGCTGGACCTGTCGCAGAAGCTGAACATCGACGCCAAGCTGGCGCAGGTTCCGGCGGACCGTCTGCGCGGCGCGGATGAAATCTTCATCACCTCTACGGCCGGCGGCATCATGCCGGTCAAGAGCCTGGACGGCCGCCCCGTCGGCGACGGCACGCCGGGCCCGGTGACGCGGCGCCTGAAGCAGATGTACTGGGCGCTGCACGACGATCCGGCCTATATGACGCCGGTTCGCTACGACGCGGCAGCGTAATCCTTCGCAATCGAACGACCCCCGCTTGACGGCAGCACGGTCGGACAGACAAGCTGTCGCATCGCCGCCTTGAGACCCCCGCGCATGAAGGGGCACTGACGGCAAGGGAGGTGCGTTCGCATGCTGTTCCGACACGACGGCTTCGTCTGTTTGCGGCCGGATTCCGCCGCATGATCCCCTTCGATCTTGCCCAGCCCTCCTCGCTCGCGGAAGCGGTCGGGTTGTTGAAAGCCGACGACCCATCGATCCGCCCGATCGCCGGCGGAACCGCGGTCATGCTGATGCTGAAATCCGGCCTGTTCCGCCCGACGACATTGGTCAGCCTGCGTGGCATCGAACCCGAGTTCCGGTCGGTGGCCGCCACGGCGGAAGGCGGCCTTGCGCTCGGCGCGATGGTTCCGCTGGCCGCACTTGAGAAATCCTCTGCCGTGCGTTCGGTCGCACCGGTGATTGCGGAAACCATGCGCACCCTGTCCAACATCCGGGTGCGCAACGTCGCGACCGTGGGCGGCGCGCTGGCCCATGCGGACCCGCATATGGATCTGCCGCCGGTGCTGATGGCGCTCGATGCCCGGGCGACCGTGACCGGTGCAGGCGGCGAGCGCATCCTCGACATCGGCAGCCTGCTGCGCGGCTATTACGAGACGGCGCTGGGGACCGACGAACTGGTGAGCCGCGTGACCGTACCGTCGCAACGCGGCTGGCGCAGCGCCTATCTCAAATGCACGACGCGGGCGGCGGACGACTGGCCGGCGCTCGGCATCGCCGTGTCGCTGCGGATGGAGGCGGATACGATCCGCGAGGCGCGCCTCGTCCTCGGTGCCGCGGCCGACAAGGCGACCCGCCTCGGCGGGGCCGAAGCCGTGCTGGCCGGGACCGCCGGCGAAGACCGCGTCCTGTCCCAAGCCGGCGAGGCCGCCGCAGCCGAAGCATCGATCATCGCCGACAACCAGGGCAGCGCTGCCTATAAGCGGCAGCTTTTGCGGGTCTATCTCGGCCGCGCCGTGCGCCGGGCGCTCGCAGCGCCGGAAGGGGGTGCGGCATGACCCGCGCCTCCGCCGGGCAGATCGGCCGCTCGATCCCGCGGCTGGAGGCGCGCGCCAAGGTCGGCGGCCGCACCGAATACGTCCACACCATGCGCGTGCCCGGCATGCTGCACGGCAAGCTGCTGCGCAGCAGCGTGCCGCACGCACGCATCCGCGGCATCGACGTCTCGGCGGCCGTGGCGCATCCCGGCGTGTTTCTGGTCGCGACCGGCGAGGATATCCGTCGCGTCATGCCGCAGCCCTATTATGGCCCGGCCTTTCACGACCAGCCGATCCTGGCGCTGGAGAAGGTGCGGCATGTCGGCGAGCCGGTCGCGCTGGTGCTGGCCGACGATCCGCATGTCGCGGAGGCGGCCGCCGCCCTGATCGCGGTCGATTATGAGGAACTGCCGGCGGTCTATGACGAGATCGAGGCGATGACCTCGACCGCCATCGTCCATGACGTGCTCAAGCCGGCCGGCACCTTCCCCGACCTCAAGCATCTCGCGGGCAAGACGAACACCAATATCGCGCTCGACTATCATCTGCGGCACGGCGATGTGGATGCGGCGATGGCGGGCGCGGACCGTGTGTTCGAGCATGTCTTCCGCACCCAGCAGACCATGCACACGCCGCTGGAGCCGATGGCGGCCACCGCCGAAGCGACGGACCGGCATATCACCATCCACAGCTCGACGCAGAGCCCCTCCTTCGTGCGGATCGAGATCGCCCGCCTGCTCGGCTGGCCGGAGAACCGGGTGCGGGTGAAGGTGCCGCATCTGGGCGGCGGCTTCGGCGCCAAGGTCTATATCAAGACCGAAGCCCTGGCCGTGGCCGCCTCGATGCTGGCCGGCGGGCGCCCGGTGAAGATTGCGCAGACGATGGAGGAGCAGTTCTTCACCATCAGCAAGCATGCCTGCACCTTCCGCATCAAAAGCGGCGTGACCGGGGACGGCCGCGTGGTCGCGCGCGACTGCTCCGTATGGTGGAACGGCGGCGCCTATGCCGATATCGGCCCCCGCGTGACGCAGAAATCCGGCTTCACCGCCGCCGGGCCCTACGACATCGATAATGTGCGGATCGAATCCTTCGCGCTCTACACCAACCGGCCGCCGGCCGGCGCCCTGCGCGGCTTCGGCATCCCGCAGCTGGTCTGGGCCTATGAGAGCCACACCGACCTGATCGCGCGCGAGATGGGGATCGACGCGGTCGAATTCCGGCGCCGCAACATCCTGCGCAACGGCCGGCCGCAGGCCGTCGGCACCACGGTGCAGGATGCCGGCATCGCCGAAGTGCTCGACACGCTGGCCGAGCGCATGCACTGGACGGCGCCCTTCGACCGCGGCAACGGCACGATCCGGCGCGGCCGCGGCCTCGCCATCGGCTTCAAGGCCTCGATCTCACCGACGACGTCGGTCGCCATCGTCAATGTCAGCGCGGACGGCAGCTGCACGCTGTATTGCAGCACGGTCGACATGGGCCAGGGTTCCGATACGGCCATGGCGCAGATCGTCGCCGAGGTGCTGGATATCGACGCCGAGGACGTGACGGTGGTGCATCCCGACACGGACGTGACACCCTACGACATGTCCACGCTAGGCTCGCGCTCGACCTATCATATGGGTCTCGCGGTCAAGGCGGCGGCGGAGGATGCGCGGGCGAAGCTGGCCGAACTGGGCCGCGCCACCGGCCTGCCGGACGGCCATAATGCGTCGGTCGCCGAGCTGTTCCGCCGCAAATACGGGATGCAGGCCGGCAACGCGATCGGCACCGGCAGCTTCATCCCCGATTACACACCCACCGACCACGACACCGGCCAGTCGCCCAACGCCACGCCGTTCTGGATGATCGGCGGCTGCGGTGCGGAGGTAGAGGTGGACACCGAGACGGGGCATGTGCGGGTTACACGCCTGATCAACGTCGCGGATCTCGGCCGGGCGATCAATCCGCGCATCGTCGACACACAGCTGTCCGGGGCGGCCATCATGCAGCTGGGCTTCACCATGACCGAAGAGATGCAGTTCGAGAGCGGCCAGCTCGCGAACCCCTCCTTCGCCGACTACAAGATCCCGGGCCTGCGCGACATTCCGCCGACGATCGAGAACATCGTGGTCGATCTGGAGCAGCGCAGCGGCCCGTTCGGCGCGAAGGGCGTCGGCGAATCCGGCACCTTCGGCGTCTCGCCGGCCGTCGCCAACGCGATCCACGACGCCGTGGGGGTGCGCCTGACCCGGCTGCCGCTGACGCCCGAAACGGTCTATCGCGCGCTCTGCGAAGCGCAGGGCCGGCCGCTGGAGGAGGCGTGACATGATCCGCACCATCCGCTTCACGCTGAACGGCCGCCCCGTCACAGCCGAGATCGCGCCGCACCACAACCTGGTCGAGCTGCTGCAGGGGCGGTTCGGGCTGACCGGCGCGCGGGAAAGCTGCGGCCAGGGCCTGTGCGGCTGCTGCAC
>JBFWNZ010000045.1:0-17009 GCA_050250795.1 Alphaproteobacteria bacterium
GCGCTCCTCGGCCTCGGCCTCGGCTTCCGACTCGGGCGCGTCGAAATGGCTCTCGGCCTCGGCGAGCGCCTCATCCTCGTCCTCGTCCTCTTCCTCGCGGCCGACCACGGCGCGGCCCAGCTGGGCCTGAAGCTCGGCTTCGTCCTGGCTGCGGGCGACGTTCACGGTCACCGTGACCGACACTTCCGGGTGCAGCCGCACGCCGTAATCGTGCAGACCCAGGGCCTTGAGCGGCCGGTCCAGCAGCACCTGGCTGCGGTCGATCTTGAAGCCGCTCTCCGTCACCGCCTGGGCGATGTCGCGCGCCGTCACCGAACCATACAGCTGCCCGCTCTCGCCGGCGCTGCGGATCAGCACAACCTTGAGCCCGTCCAGCTTACCGGCCACCGCCTGCGCCTCGTCGCGACGCTTCAGGTTCTCGGCTTCGAGATGCTGCCGCTGGCCCTCGAAAAAGGCCATGTTCTCCTTGGTCGCGCGCAGGGCTTTGTGCTGCGGCAGAAGGTAGTTGCGCGCGAAGCCCGGGCGCACCCGCACCACGTCGCCCATCTGGCCCAGCTTCTCGATGCGTTCCAGCAGGATCAGTTCCATCATCGTCCGTCTCCCTCGCTGCGGCGGCCCCATCCGGGCGTGCCGCGCAAACTTCGAAATCTAGTCGTTAACGCCGGTGGCCGGCGGGCCCGATTTGCCGGCCTCCTGCTTGCGCAGCTTCAGCCACGGCTCCATCAATCCAAGGCCGGCAAGCAGGATGACCGGCCAGGTCAGCAGGACCAGCATGGTGTAGAACATGCCGAGCAGCAGCCGTCCGGAGCCCACGCGCCGGCACAGCACATGCACCACGGCGAGCCCCAGGAAGCAGAAGGGCGCGACAAGGATCACCGCCAGATTCTGCCCGACATATCCCGCCGCTCCCGGCAGCAGCAGCCCTGCGGCCGCCGCGATGGTCAGCGTGGGCAGCAGCCAGGCCGGCAGCTCCAGGGCGGAATAGGCCGGCGTCGGGCGCAGATTGCGGCCCATTCGGACCAGTAGGCTCTGCGCCAGACACCCGTTCACGACCATCATGGCGATCCAGGAGGCGACAATGGCGCCCGGCAGCAGCGGCACGACCGCCTGGATGAAGCCGCTGCGGCGTTCTTCCGCTTCGCCCTGCACGATCGTGTCCCAGACCATGCCGACATAGGTCTCGATCGTGCCGATCAGCCCATCGGCCTGCACGGACAGCAGCAGCGCTGCCGCCACGAACAACACCGACCCGATGGCCGCCGTCCAGGCCAGCAGCATGCCTGGCGGGTACCATTCGACCCCGCCCGTGCTGTCCGGCCGGCCGAGAAGCGCCTGCCGGACCAGCAGCAAGGGGGGCAGCAGATATGCCGCCGCGAACACGGCCGCCACGGCGATGCTCGCCCCCAGTGCCGCAAGGACCAGCGAACTGGCCGTCGCGATCGCTGCCGCCGGAACCCCGAGGGCCAGCCCCGCTATGAACAACGGAAGCGTGCCGAAATACCCGGTCAGCACGCCGAATCCCACGCCATGCGCCGCCACCAGATAGGCGAGCGCACTGATGGCGCCGGCGCCGATCGGAATCAGCAGGTTCTGGCGGGGCGGCATGGCCTATGCGGGTCCGGGGCTGCAACGCTGCTACTGGATGATATAGGGCAGCAACGCCATGTAGCGAGCGCGCTTGATCGCACGGGCCAGCTCGCGCTGCTTCTTCGCGGACACGGCCGTGATGCGGCTGGGTACGATCTTGCCCCGCTCCGAGATGAAGCGTTGCAGCAGCTTGATGTCCGTGTAGTCGATCGCCGGCGCGTTCGGGCCGGAGAAGGGGCACGATTTGCGCCGGCGGAAGAACGGCCGGCGACCGCCGCCGCCGCCACCGGAACGGGGCGCCCTGCCAGGAGTTGCGGAGTTCATGCCTCGGTCTCCTCTGCGTTGGTCGTCTCGCCATCGCCGCGCGACGGCCGGTCGCCGCGATCGAAGCGGTCGCCACGGCCTTCGCGGCCGCCGCGGTCGTCGTCATGGTCGCGCCGGCCCCGGCGCTCGCTGCGCTCGCCGCGGCCCTGCAGGACCGGGCTCGGCTGGTCGCGCATCGCCTCGATCCGCACGGACAGGAAGCGAAGCACGTCTTCGTCCAGGCGCATGTTCCGCTCCATTTCGCGGAGCGCGTCGGCCGAGGCGCTGAGATTGAACAGGACGTAATGGCCCTTGCGGTTCTTCTTCACCCGGTAGGCGAGATTGCGCAGGCCCCAGTATTCGCGCTTTTCCACCGCGCCGCCGTTGTCGGCGATGATCTGAGCGAACCGATCCGCCATCGTCTCGACCTGGGTGTTCGAGACGTCCTGGCGCGCGATGAACACGCTTTCGTAAAGCGGCATCCAAACCACTCCCTTCGGCTGTTCGCGACCCGAAGTCCGCGATGCTCGCGCATCGTGCGACCGCTCGGGTCTAGCCGGCCCCTGGCCCTCATGGCGCGTGGGAAACCGGCAAGGAGTTATGTCACGCTTCGACGGCACGCCCGGAGGCCCCGGCCGCGAAGCGCGCGCAATATACACGGAATTGCCCGCAGGAAAAGGGGAATCGGCAGGTTGGCGGCGCGGCGTTGCCTCAGCGCCGCGGCGGCATGGGGCGGCGCTGCGCCCGCAGCGCTTCCAGCCGGCCGGGCAGTTCCGCCTGGGCCGTATCCTTCGCCGTTCGAATCAGCCAGACATGGCCCGCGGGATCGGCGAAGCGGGCCGTCCGTTCGCCCCGCTCCGCGGCCGGCGGCATGCCGTCGATCGCTGCGGCGCCGGCGGCCAGTGCGCGCGACATCGTCGCATCGACATCGTCCACATACAGCGTCAGGAAAATGGCCGCCTGCCCGGTGGCCGGTGCGGGGTTCGCGTGGTTGGCGCAGATCGTCAGGGGGATTTCGCCGATCCGCATGTCCATGGCAACCGGCACGACGCCCGGTTGATCCGGACCCGCGGGCAGGGTGTCGCAGTGCTGTTCGCGCGCGCCAAAGACGTGGCTGTAGAAGCGCGCGGTGGCACGCACGTCCTTGACCAGCAAGGTCACACCGAGTTGACCCGGCCGATGGCCGTCCTTGATCGACATGCAGTAATGTCTCCTCGCGAATTCTGCGGCACGCCCCTCGGACGCGCGTCGCTTGACTTCGCGATCCGGGGGGGCTATCTCGCCGCCCCATCATACGAACCCCGCTCGGGTCCTCAAGATCGCATGAGCCGCGCATTCGTTTTTCCCGGACAGGGAAGTCAGGCCGTCGGTATGGGCAAGGCGCTCGCCGAGGCCTTTACGCCTGCCCGCCTCCTTTTCGAGGAGGTGGACGACGCGCTGAGTCAGAAGCTGTCCCGGTTGATGTTCGAAGGTCCGGAATCGGACCTGCGGCTGACCGAGAACACCCAGCCGGCGCTCATGGCCCACAGCCTCGCGGTGATGCGCGTGCTGGAGCAGGAATGCGGCATGCGGCTCGACGCGGCCGCGACCTTCGTCGCCGGGCATTCGCTGGGCGAGTATTCCGCCCTGGCGGCGGCCGGCGCGCTGGAGGTGCCGGTTGCGGCGCGGCTGCTGAAGCTCCGCGGCCAGGCGATGCAGCGTGCGGTGCCGGTGGGCGAGGGCGCGATGGCCGCCCTGCTGGGACTCGACCTGGAGCCGGTACGCGCGATCGCGGTCGAAGCCGCCGAGGGCGAGGTCTGCGACTGCGCCAACGATAACGGGCCGGGTCAGGTCGTGGTCAGCGGCAATGTGGCGGCCGTGGAGCGGGCGGTGAAGATCGCGGGCGAGCAGGGCAAGCGCGGCATCATGCTGCCGGTCAGCGCGCCGTTCCATTGCGCCCTGATGAAGCCGGCGGCCGATGCCATGGCCGAGGCCCTGGAGACGACGCGAATCGCGCCG
Organism: Alphaproteobacteria bacterium; assembly: GCA_050250795.1. Lineage (GTDB taxonomy): Bacteria > Pseudomonadota > Alphaproteobacteria > UBA8366 > UBA8366 > JBFWNZ01. The sequence continues at coordinate 3,889 of JBFWNZ010000045.1, forward strand.
CCGGCCGTGCCGCTGGTCGCGAATGTCAGCGCCGCCGCCGAGCGCGAGCCGGCGGAGATCCGCCGCCTGCTGGTCGAACAGGTGACGGCGATGGTGCGCTGGCGCGAAAGCGTGCTGTATATGAAGGAACAGGGCGTGGAGACGCTGGTCGAGGTCGGCTCCGGCAAGGTGCTGAGCGGGCTGGCCAAGCGGATCGACCGCGACCTTGCCGGGCTGTCGCTTCAGGCGCCGGCCGATATCGAAGCCTTCGCGAAGACATTGTGAGTCGGCGCGGCGGCGTGCGGAACAGGGGGACGACATGTTCGATCTGACCGGAAAGGGCGCGCTGATCACCGGCGCCTCGGGCGGCATCGGCAGCGATATCGCCCGGGCGCTGCACGGCGCGGGTGCGACCGTGGGCCTGTCCGGCACGCGTGCCGATGCGTTGCAGGCGCTGGCCGATGAGTTCGGTTCGCGGGCCCATGTCCTGCCGGCGAATCTGTCGGACGCCGCGGCACCGGACGAGTTGATGAAGCAGGCCGAGGCGACGCTTGAGGGCGGCGTGGCGATCCTGGTCAACAATGCCGGCCTGACGCGCGACATGCTGTCGATGCGGCTGTCCGACGAGGACTGGTCGCGGGTGATCGACGTGAACCTCACCGCCACCTTCCGTCTGACCCGCGCGGCCCTGCGCGGCATGATGCGGCGGCGCTGGGGGCGGATCGTCAACATCGCCTCCATCGTCGGCACGGTCGGCAATGCGGGGCAGGCGAACTATGCCGCCTCGAAGGCCGGCATGATCGGGATGACCAAGTCGATTGCCCAGGAGGTCGCCGCGCGCGGGATCACCGCGAACTGCGTGGCGCCGGGCTTCATCGACACCGCGATGACCGAGAAGCTGAACGACGACCAGCGCGCGCGGCTGCTTGGCGCCGTGCCGGCGGGCCGTCTCGGCACGGGGCAGGACGTGGCCGCGGGCGTGCTCTACCTCGCCAGCGAGGAGGCGTCCTACGTCACGGGGGCGACACTGCATATCAACGGCGGAATGGCCATGATCTGAGGGGGATCGGGGCTGGCATGGCGGCGTCTGCCGGATGCTGGTCACGACCGGGAAAGTGTGTTACGGAGACCGGCCGCAGCTTGGAACGGAACGCGCGGTCGAGTTCCCGGTCGGCTTGACCGGCAGCCACACCCGGCACGAAGCGATTGAAGAAACACGGGAAGGGTTGAGGGACCATGAGTGATGTTGCGGAACGCGTGAAGAAGATCGTCGTCGAGCATCTTGGCGTCGACGAGGCCAAGGTGGTCGATAGCGCCAGCTTTATCGACGATCTGGGCGCGGACAGCCTCGACACGGTCGAGCTGGTCATGGCGTTCGAAGAGGAATTCGGCTGCGAAATCCCCGACGACGCGGCGGAGAAGATCCTCACGGTGAAGGATGCCGTCGAGTTCATCGAACAGCATCAGAGCTGAGCCCTGCGGACGGCGGCCCTCCGGGTCGCCGACCCGGAGAATCGCATGAGACGGGTTGTCGTAACGGGGCTGGGCATCGTCTCGCCTCTCGGTCTTGGCCTTGAGCATGTCTGGGGCCGGCTGATCCAGAGTCAGTCGGGCCTCGGTCCCATCACGGCCTTCGAGGCGTCGGACCTGCCCTGCCGAATCGCCGGCGAGGTGCCGCGCGGCGAGACCGCCGCCGGCCTGTTCCACGCCGACGACTGGGTTCCGACCAAGGACCAGCGCAAGATGGACCCGTTCATCATGTTCGCCATCGCGGCGGCGGACATGGCGGTCGCGGATTCCGGCTGGGCCCCGACCGACGAGGAAGCGCAGAACCGCACGGGCGTGCTGGTCGGCTCGGGCATCGGGGGCCTGCCCGGCATCTCCGAGGGCTCCGTCACCCTGCATGAGCGGGGCGCGCGGCGGATCAGCCCGTTCTTCATTCCGGCGAACCTGATCAACCTCGCCTCCGGTCATATCTCGATCAAGCATTCCTTCCGTGGGCCGAATCACTCGGTCGTCACCGCCTGCGCCACCGGGGCCCATGCCATCGGCGATGCGGCGCGGATGATCCAGTTCGACGACGCGGATGTGATGATTGCGGGCGGGGCCGAGGCGGCGATCTGCCGCATCGGCATTGCCGGCTTCGCGGCGGCGCGGGCGCTCTCCACGAACTTCAACGACGAGCCCACCCGCGGCTCGCGGCCCTGGGATGTCGACCGTGACGGATTCGTCATGGGCGAGGGGGCGGGCGTTCTCGTGCTCGAGGAGTACGAGCATGCCAAGCGGCGCGGCGCCAAGATTTATGCCGAGGTCGTCGGCTACGGCATGTCCGGCGATGCCTATCACGCTACGGCGCCCACTCCGGACGGCAATGGCGGCTACCGGGCGATGCAGGCGGCGCTGAAGCGCGCCGGCCGCAATGTCGAGGATATCGACTACATCAACGCGCACGGCACCTCGACGCCGCTTGGCGACGAGATCGAGTTGGGCGCGGTCAAGCGGCTGTTCGGCGATCACGCCTACAAGCTGTCGATGTCCTCCACCAAATCTGCCATCGGGCATCTTCTGGGCGCGGCCGGCGCGGTCGAGGCGATCTTCTCGATCAAGGCGATGACCGAGGGCGTGATCCCGCCGACCCTCAACCTCGACAATCCGTCCGAGGGCTGCGACATCGACCTCGTTCCGCATGTCGCGAAGGAGCGGCAGGTGCAGTTCGCCATGTCGAACTCCTTCGGCTTCGGCGGCACCAACGCCAGCCTCATCTTCGCCCGCGCGCCTTGACGGTGCGGGTGGCGCGCCGCCGATGCTGCGACTGATCGGCCGCCTCATTCTGCTGCTCGCCGTGGCGGGCGTTCTGGCGGCCGCTGGAATCCTCTACTGGGGTTACACCGTCTATAACGAGCCGGGCCCGCTCGACCGGCCGGCGACGGTGGTGCTGCCGCGCGGCACCGGGCTCGGCGGGATCGCGGAGCGGCTTGCCCAGGCCGGCGTGATCGGCCTGCCCACGCATTTCGCCGCCGTGGCCCGGTTGACCGGCGTCCACCGGTCGCTGCAGGCGGGCGAATACGCCTTTGCGCCCGGCGTCAGCCCGCGCGAGGTCATGGACATCATCGCCGAGGGCCGCACGGTCGTCCGCTGGCTGACCGTCCCCGAAGGGCTCACCACGGTGCAAGTTCTCCTGCTGATCGACGGCATGGAGGGGCTGGGCGGCGCGATCTCCAAGGTGCCGGACGAGGGCGAGTTGCTGCCCGACACCTATCGCTACTCCTATGGCGACCGGCGCGACGCCGTTCTCGACCGCATGCGCCATGCGATGGACGACGCGTTGGGGGAACTGTGGCCTAACCGGGCACCGAACCTGCCGCTCAAGACGCCGGAGGAGGCGGTCATCCTCGCCTCTATCGTGGAGAAGGAGACCGGGCTGCGCGCGGAGCGGCCGATGGTGGCGGGCGTGTTCATCAACCGCCTGCGGCAGGGCATGCGGCTGGATTCCGATCCGACCGTCATCTATGCCGTCAGCGGCGGGCAGGGGCCGCTCGACCGGCCGCTGACGCGCACCGACCTTGAGACGGACCATCCCTACAACACCTATCGCAATACCGGCCTGCCGCCGGGGCCCATCGCCAATCCCGGCCGGGCCTCGCTGGAGGCGGTGCTGAATCCGGCGCCGACGGATGCGCTGTATTTCGTGGCCGACGGCACCGGCGGGCATGCTTTCTCGACGACGCTGGACGAGCACAACCGCAACGTTCGCAAGTGGCGTGCGCTCAACCGCCGTCCGCCGCAGTGACCTCTATACCCATCCGGCCGCGCGTCCGTTAAGGTTCGCGCGGCTTTCAGGAACATCAGAGAAAAGGGACAGGCGATGAATGCTCCGGTGCAGGCGGTGCTGGCCGAGGTGAAGGACGGGGTCGGCCGGGTGACGATTGCCAGCCCGGCGCGTCACAACGCGCTGACGCTCGACATGTGGCAGGCGCTGGGCGACCGGATGGCTGCCTTCGACGCCGACCCTGCAGTGCGCGTCATCGTGCTGAGCGGCGCGGGCGAAAAGTCCTTCTGCGTCGGCGCCGATATCTCCGAGTTCGAGGAGAAGCGGGCGACCAAGGCGCAGGCCGAGCATTACGAGCATGTCGTCGAGACGGCGATGATGCGCATCCAGGAATGCCGCAAGCCGACCATCGCCATGATCAATGGCTACTGCATCGGCGGCGGCGTCGAGGTGGCGATCAGCTGCGATCTGCGCATCGCCTCGACCGAGGCGCGGTTCGGCGTGCCGGCGGCCAAGCTGGGAATCGGCTATGCCTATTGGGCCGTATCGCTGCTGTCGGACCTGATCGGTCCGGCGGCGGCCAAGGAAATCTTCTACACGGCGCGCCAGTTCACGGCGGAAGAGGGGCTTCGCACGGGCTTCTTCCAGCAGGTGCTGCCGCCGGCCGAGCTGGCGGGATTCGTCGATGGCTATTGCCGCCAGATCGCGCAGAACGCCCCCTTGTCGATGGCGTCCGCCAAGCGCTGCATTACCGAGCATCTCAAGGATGCCGACCGGCAGGATCGCGCTGCTGCGCTGCATACCATCGAGGCCTGCTCGTTGAGCGAGGACTATGCCGAGGGACGCCGCGCCTTCATGGAGAAGCGCAAGCCGGTCTTCCGGGGCCGGTAGGGGGCGGCAGCCTTACTTCTTCATCACCACCCACAGGGCGTGGACCACGCCCGGCAGGAAGAAGCACAGGGTCAGCAGCAGGTTGAGCCAGAAATGCAGGCCCAGCCCGACGGTCAGAAAGACCGCGACCGGCGGCAGGAAGAGGGCGAGAACGATGCGGATGATGTCCATGACGGGGCTCCTCCTGCGGGCCGGATGATCCACCGCATCATGCCGCAAAAGCATCCTTCCGGTATCGTGATAAATACGCATCCGGCACGCCGGTATCGTGATAAATACGCATCCGGCACGGGACTGCTCCGCGATTTAGTGGGCCGTCAGAAAACGATCACAACAAATAGCGTGCTTTTCGCCCTTCGCAGGCGCAATATTCCAATGTGAAGTCTTGATGGAGACGGTGAACCGTATGCGGCTACAGGCCGGCGGCAGACCGGACCTAGCTCATCATCGGGCCGCCCCCGGCGGGCGGCGCTCCGATGCCTCCAAACTCCGTCCCATTCCCGGAAGCGTTCAATGCCATCGCCGTCGCGGCCCCCGTCGCGCCGGACCATTCGTCATTCCCGAACCCTGTCGAGGAGGACCCGGACCCTCATGGCCAAACGATCCGCGCGCGCCGTCATCGGACGCCACGAAACCCGGCATGAGACCAGCAATGTCGAATCGATCCGTTCCGCGGGCCATTCCGCGGGCTTTGCCTGGAGCCCGGTGAACCCGGAGCGGGATCAGCGCTATCTGCGGCGCGTCAAGCCGCATGGCGAGAACCAGCGGGCCCTGATGGAGGCGATAGAGGGGCACGCCATGACCCTTGCCCTCGGGCCCGCGGGAACGGGCAAGACCTATCTTGCGATCAATGCCGCCGTCACCGCGCTGGAGGCCGGTCGGGTGGCCCGTATCCTGTTGTCGCGCCCGGCGGTGGAGGCGGGCGAGACCCTTGGCTTCCTGCCCGGCTCGCTGGAGGACAAGCTGCTGCCCTATCTGCGGCCGCTCTACGACGCCCTGGCCGACCGTCTGGGCGGCAAGCGGCTCAAGGCGCTGCTCGCCGACGGCACCATCGAGATCGCACCCATCGCCTATATGCGCGGCCGCACCCTCAACAACTCCTTCGTCGTGATCGACGAGGCGCAGAACTGCACCTACGGGCAGATCAAGATGCTGCTGACGCGGCTGGGCTGGCACTCGACCATGGTCGTCACCGGCGATCCGGAGCAGAGCGACCTGCTGCCCGAACTGTCCGGCCTTGCCGAAGTCGCGCGGCGGCTGGCGGCGGTCGAGGGGGTGGCGGTGATGCGCCTGACCCAGGCGGATGTGGTCCGCCATCCGCTGGTCGCCGCCATCCTGCCTGCGCTATAAGCCGAAGCCGGGGCGGCGCAATGCCGCCCCGGCGAACCGTCCCGGCCGGACCGCGGCGGCGCACAAGAACCAACGGTCGGGAGGAAGAAGATGAACCGGATCGATCTGGACGGCCGCGTTGCGGCCATCACGGGCGGGGCCCAGGGCTTTGGGCGCGCGATTGCCGAACGCATGCTGGCCTCGGGCGCGCGCGTGGTCCTGTGGGATCAGGACAAGCCGCTGGCCGAGGCGACGGCGAAGGAACTCGGCGCCGGCGCCACGGCGATGGCCGTGGATGTGACCGACCCGCAAGGCGTGGTCGCGGCCGTCGCGGCGACGGAAAAGGCGGTCGGCCCGCTCGATATCCTGGTCAACAACGCCGGCATCGCGGGTATGAACGCGACGGTCTGGGACTATCCCATCGAGGAGTGGCGGCGGGTGGTCGAGATCGATCTGAACGGCGTGTTCTACTGCTGCCGGGCCGTGGTGCCGGGCATGCGGGCACGGGGCCGCGGCCGCATCGTCAATGTGGCCTCCATCGCCGGCAAGGAGGGCAACCCCAACGCCTCGGCCTACAGCGCGGCCAAGGCGGCGGTCATCGCGCTCACCAAATCCCTGGGCAAGGAATTGGCCGGCAGCGGTGTGCTGGTGAACTGCGTCACCCCGGCGGCCGCCCGCACGCGCATCTTCGACCAGATGACCGAGCAGCATATCCAGTACATGCTGTCGAAAATCCCGATGGGCCGCTTCGTCGAGGTGGACGAGGTGGCGTCCCTCGTCACCTGGCTTTCCTCCGAGGACTGCGCCTTCTCGACCGGTGCGGTGTTCGACATCTCCGGCGGGCGCGCGACCTATTAGGGTCCGGACGGGCGACGCCGCGGCGTCGCCCGCCTGTGGCCGTTACCGCGCGGTCCAGGCCCCGTCGACCGGCAGCAGGACGCCGCGCACGCTGTAGGCAAGCGCGCTGCACAGATAGACGCAGGCCGCGGCCAGTTCCTCGACCTTCACGTATTTCAGCATCGCGCCCTGGTAGGCGCCCTTCGATGCGAGGAAGCCGCGGATGGCCTCCTCCTCGTCGTTGATGCGGTGTTCGGCCTTGTATTCGGTCAGGCGGAACTCGTTCATCGGCGTCCGCGCCATGCCGGGGCAGATGCCGTTGCAGGTGACGCCGGTGTTCGCGGTCTCCAGCGCGGTGGCCTTGGTCAGGCCGGCGATGGCGTGCTTGCTCGCGACATAGGCGCAGACGTCCAGGCCGCCGACGAGCCCCAGCGCGGAGGAGGTGTTGACGATGCGTCCCCAGTCGCGCTTCAGCATGCCCGGCAGGATCGCCTTCGTCGCATGGAAGGCGGCGGTGACATTGACCGCGAACAGCCGGTCCCACACCTCCTCGGGATAGTCCTGGATCGGCGTGCGGCGATGCTGGACGCCGGCGTTGTTGATCAGGATGTCGACCTGTCCCAGTTTCTGCTCGGCCGTCTTGCACATGTCGCGGATTTCCGCCGGGTGCAGCATGTTGGCCGGGTGGAAATAGGCCTTCACGCCGAAATCGGATTCGATGGCGGCCCGGGTCTTCTCGATCTCTGCCGGGTCGCCCAACCCGTTCAGCATGACGTTGCAGCCCTCGGCCGCGAGCGCGCGGGCATAGGCGACGCCGATGCCGCTCGTCGAGCCGGCGATCAGCGCGTTGCGCCCCTTGATTCCTGCATCCATGGTCTGTCCCCTCCGTCGGTGTGGTCGGTTCGGTTTTATGCGGATCAGCGTGCGGTCCAGGCGCCGTCGACCGGCAGCAGGACCCCGCGCACGCTATAGGCCTGGGCGCTGCATAGATAGACGCAGGCCGCGCCCAGATCCTCGATACGGATGTATTCCAGCATCGCGGCGTTATAGGCGCCCTTCGACGCCAGATACCTGCGGATGGCCTCCGCCTCGTCGTCGATGCGGTGTTCCGCCATGTATTCGGTCAGGCGGAACTCGTTGAGCGGCGTGCGTGTCGTACCGGGGCAGATGGCGTTGCAGGTGACGCCGGTATTCGCCGTCTCCAGCGCCACGGCCTTGGTCAGCCCGCTCAGCGCATGCTTGCTCGCCACATACGCGCAGGCGCCCAGTCCGCCGACGAGGCCGAGTGCCGAGGCGGTGTTGACGATGCGCCCCCAGTCGCGCTTGAGCATTCCCGGCAGGATCGCCTTGATGGCATGGAAGGCGGCGGTGACGTTGACGGCCAGGGTGCGGTCCCACACCTCTTCCGGATAGTCCGCCAGCGGCGTGCGGCGATGCAGGATGCCCGCGTTGTTGATCAGGATATCGACCTGACCCAGCGTCTGCTCCGCCGTCTTGCACAGGTCGCGGATTTCCGCCGGGTGCAGCAAGTTGGCCGGATGGAAATAGGCCTTCACGCCGAAATCCGCCGCGATGGCGGCGCGGGTCTTCTCGATCTCCGCCGGATCGCCCAGCCCGTTCAGCATGATGTTGCAGCCTTCGGCCGCGAGCGCGCGGGCATAGGCCACGCCGATACCGCTGGTCGATCCGGCGATCAGCGCGTTGCGCCCCTTGATCCCTGCATCCATGGATGTTCGCCTGTCCGTGGCTTATGTCGGATCGGTCAGCGCGCGGTCCAGGCGCCATCGACCGGCAGCAGGACGCCGCGCACGCTATAGGCCTGGGCGCTGCACAGATAGACGCAGGCCGCGGCCAGGTCCTCGATGCGGATGTATTTCAGCATCGCGGCGTTGTATGCGCCCTTCGAGGCCAGGAAGCCGCGGATGGCCTCCTCCTCGTCGTTGATGCGGTGTTCGGCCATGTAGTCGGTCAGGCGGAACTCGTTGATCGGCGTGCGCGCCGTGCCGGGGCAGATGGCGTTGCAGGTGACGCCGGTGTTCGCCGTCTCCAGCGCGGTGGCCTTGGTCAGGCCGGAAATGGCGTGCTTGCTCGCCACATAGGCGCAGACCTCGATCCCGCCCACGATGCCGAGTGCGGAGGAGGTGTTGACGATGCGCCCCCAGTCGCGCTTCAGCATTCCCGGCAGGATCGCCTTCGTCGCATGGAAGGCGGCGGTGACGTTGACGGCCAGGATGCGGTCCCACACCTCCTCCGGATAGTCCACGAGCGGGGTGCGGCGGTGCTGGATGCCGGCGTTGTTGATCAGGATGTCGACCTGTCCCAGCGTCTGCTCCGCGGTCTTGCACATGTCGCGGATTTCCGCCGGGTGCAGCATGTTGGCGGGGTGGAAATAGGCCTTCACGCCGAAATCGGATGCGATGGCGGCGCGGGTCTTCTCGATCTCCGCCGGGTCGCCCAGCCCGTTCAGCATGATGTTGCAGCCTTCGGCTGCGAGCGCGCGGGCATAGGCCACGCCGATACCGCTGGTCGATCCGGCGATCAGCGCGTTGCGCCCCTTGAGTCCTGCATCCATGGTGTCCCCTCCGTCGGTTGTTCGTCGATATTGTCCGTCAGCGTGCCGTCCAGGCGCCGTCGACCGGCAGCAGGACGCCGCGCACGCTATAGGCCTGGGCGCTGCACAGATAGACGCAGGCCGCGGCCAGTTCCTCGATGGCGATATAGCGCAGCATGGCACCCTGATAGGCGCCCTTGGATTCCAGGAAGCTGCGGATGCCCTCGTCCTCGTCGTTGATGCCCTTGGCGGCCATGTGGTCGGTCAGGCGCGCCTCGTTCAGCGGCGTCCGCGTCGCGCCCGGGCAGACCGCGTTGCAGGTGACGCCGGTATTCGCCGTCTCCAGCGCCACGGCCTTGGTCAGCCCGCTCAGCGCATGCTTGCTCGCGACATAGGCGCAGTAGTTCGGCGCGCCGACCATGCCCACGACCGACGAGGTGTTGACGATGCGGCCCCAGTCGCGCTTGAGCATTCCCGGCAGCAGCGCCTTGATGGTGTGGAACGAGGCGGTGACGTTGACCGCCATCACCCGGTCCCAGCCATCCTCCGGATAGTCGACGATCATGCCGCGGCAGGTGGTGCCGGCATTGTTGATCAGGATGTCGACCTGTCCCAGCGTCTGCTCCGCGGCCTTGCACAGGTCGCGGATTTCCGCCGGCTCGGTCATGTCGGCCGGTGCGAAATGCACGCCGACCCCGTACTCGGCCGCGATGCCGGCGCGCAGCTTCTCGATCTCGGCCGGATCGCCCAGCCCGGTCAGCAGCAGGTTGCAGCCCTCGGCCGCCAGCGCCTTGGCGTAGCCTACGCCGATGCCGCTGGTCGAGCCGGTGATCAGTGCGTTCTTGCCCTTCAGCCCCGTATCCATGCGCCGCGCTCCTACCGCTTGCCCCATTTCGTGTCTTCGACGGTGGCTTCCTCGATCTCGTAGTAGCGGTCGAGGCCGATCATGTCCTCGATGGACTGGCGCGCGTTGCGATAGTCCTCCTGGCTGAGGCCGGTGTAATCGCCCTGATCCCGCACCGCCTCCAGCGCCTGCTTCGCATAATGGAAGCTGACCAGCAGGAACAGCTGCGCGTCGATGCAGGCCTTGTAGCCCATGTCCTTCAACTGCTGCGGCGTGAACAGCGGACGGCCGTCGCGGTTGCCGCGGCTCAGCACATAGATGAGCGGCAGGTTGCAGACCTTCGGCGCGCGTTCGGCCTCCTCGACGCTGCGGGGGAACAGCAGGCCCATATCGGCCCCCACCTCGGCGCATTGGTTGATCCGCGCGGCCGCCGCGTCCAAACCTTCGAAACGGCAGACATCGGTGCGGGCGATGACCACGAAGTCGGGATCGCTCTCGTCCCGCTGCTTGCAGGACCAGCGGATCTTGTCCACCAGTTCGTCGGCCGGGATCGCGTGCGCGACATACTTATGGTAGTGCGCGCGCTTCGGATACAGCTGGTCCTCGATATGGATGCCGGCCACGCCCTGCCGGATGAACTCGCGCACCGTGCGCATGCAGTGCAGCGGCTCGCCGAAGCCGGCGCCGGCATCGGCGACGATGGGGATGTCGGTGACGCTGGCGATCTGTCCGGCAAGGCCCGCCTGCTCGGTCAGGTTCACCAGCGGCTCGGACAGCGCCAGCGATCCCCCGGTGACGTAGCCGCCGACATAGGCCGCCGGAAAGCCGACGCTCTGCGCCATCTTGCCGCCCAACGGGTAATAGACGGCCGGCATATAGACGAATCCGTCATCCTTCAGCAGCGCACGCAGCTTCGCACCTGGAGATGCCATGGCTTTTCCCTCTCCTTGCCCTATTGCAATCGGCGGTGAATACTCCCGGGCGGCCGTCCGGCGGGGCTGCCGGCGCCGGCGCGCCGGCGGGACGCCGGACCGGAACGATAGACAAGACAGACAATAGACGGAGTTTCACGATGGCGGAACGGATCGGTTTCATCGGGCTTGGGGCGATGGGCGGCCCGATGGTCGATAACCTGCTGAAGGCGGGCTACGAGGTCGTCGTCACCGACGTCCGGCCCGAAGTCGTCGAGGCCGCGGTCGCCAAGGGCGCCAAGGGGGCGGCGTCGCCCAAGGCCATCGCCGACGAGGTCGAGACGGTGCTGATCTGCCTGCCGACGCCCGACATCGTCCGTGCCGTCGCCACCGGCAAGGACGGCCTGATCCATGGCAAGGCGATCAAGACCTTCGTCGACCTGTCGACCACCGGTCCGACCGTTGCCCAGGAAGTGGCCGAGGCGCTGAGCGGCGCCGGCATCACGCCCTTGGATTCGCCCGTCTCGGGCGGCGTTCAGGGCGCTATCGACGGCACGCTGGCGGTCATGGTCTCCGGCCCGCACAACAAGTACGGCGACCTGCGGCCGATGCTGGAGAAGATCGGCAAGAACACCTTCTATGTCGGCGACAAGCCGGGCATGGGCCAGATGATGAAGCTGGTCAACAACATGATGTCCGCCGCCTATCAGGCGATCGCCTGCGAATGCGTGGCGCTGGGCGCCAAATACGGCCTCGATCCGAAGATCATGATCGACGTGGTCAATGCCGGCAGCGGCATGAGCACGGCCACCACCCAGAAGTTCCCCAAGTCGATCCTGCCGCGCACCTGGAAATACGGTTTCAAGACCGGGCTCCAGTACAAGGATGTGCGTCTGGCGCTGGAGGCGGCGGACAAGATGGGCGTGCCGATGTTCGTCGGCGGCGCGACCAAGCAGCTCTGGGCCTATGCGCTGGAGAAGGGCGGCTTCGACTCCGACATCTCCGAGCTGATGAAGCGGGTCGAGGAACTGGCCAACGTGACCGTGCCGAAGGTCGGCTAGAATGCGGCTGCTCAGCTTCCGCCACGACGGGACGGAGTCCTGGGGCGTCGCGGTCGAGGACGGCGTCGTCGATCTCGGCCGCCGCCTCGGCGACACCTATCCGACCCTCAAGGCGCTGGTCGAGACCGGCTCGCTGGAGCCGGCGCGCAAGGCGGCGGCGGGACTTGCCGCCGACTATCCGCTCAAGGCCATTACGTTCCTGCCGCCCATCGTCGATCCCGGCAAGGTGCTCTGCGTCGGGATCAACTATCTCAAGGTCCATCCGACCAGCGGCAAGGTCGAGCGGCCGGCTAATCCCTCGATCTTCATCAAGCTGCCGAACGCGCTGGTCGGGCATGGGCAGAACCTCGTGAAGCCGCCTGTCTCCGAGCAGTTCGACTATGAGGGCGAACTCGCCTTCGTGATCGGCAAGGCCGGGCGCGACATTCCTGAGGAGCGCGCCTTCGAGCACATCATCGGATACACCTGCCTGAACGACGGCTCGGTCCGCGACTGGCAGGGCCACAGCGTCGCCGCCGGCAAGAACTTCGAGGCGTCCGGCGCCTGCGGCCCCTGGCTGGTGCCGGCGGGGGAGGTGGGGCCGGTGGACAAGCTTGAGCTGTCCACCCGGCTGAACGGCGAGCGGGTGCAGAACACCACCGTCGATCTGATGATGTTCTCCATCCCCTACATGGTTCATTATCTCTCGACCATGACCACGCTGATGCCCGGCGACATCGTCTCCACCGGCACGCCCGAAGGGTCGGGCGCCAAGCGAACGCCCGTGCGCTTCCTGCGCCCCGGCGACGTGCTGGAGGTGGAGTGGACCGGCATCGGCACCCTCCGCAACCCCGTGGTGGCGGGGGGCTGACGGCCATGTGGCGGGCGGCGGCATTGGCATTCGGGCTTTCGCTCTCGCTGCCAGCCGCCGCCGTCGCCAGCGTTCCGGTCGATCTGGAACTGGTCCTCG
>JBFWNZ010000046.1:0-16736 GCA_050250795.1 Alphaproteobacteria bacterium
CGCTCCTTCAGGTAATCTAGCAGGCCCAATTTCCTGAGGGTTGGGTGGATGGGAATCAGCCGCCGGCTCGTGGCGGTCTTCAGCGACTTCCCCTCCGAGGCATTCACGTCAATAACGTCGATACCGTCCACAGTCCGGATATCCGGCACCCGCAATTGGACGATCTCGCCCAGTCGCATGCCGCTGTAAAGCCCGACCAGCGGAACCCAGAATTTGCCGTCCTTAATAATCAACTTCCCTGGCTGACCCCGCCGGGCCGCCGACTTATGTCCCCGGAATTGCGGGGACGCAAAAAGCTGTCGTAGCTCGTCGCCTGTCCAGGGCCTGCGTGCACTGTCGGCCAGCTTGACTGGAACCTTGATCTTCTCCGCCGGTGAGACGGACAGATAACCCTCCTCGACGCACCACTGGCAGAACCCGCGAACTACGCTGAAATACTTCTGAAGGGTGGCGCCGTGGAGTCCCTGCTCCGGCGGCTTCGCTCTTACGAGATTACGCAGTTCCTTCCCGCCGAAGGTTGGTAGCTTCGTGGCGCCCTTGGGTGCACGCAGGAGACCGTCCCGGAAGTCACGGATGTCCTTCAGCGTCAAGTCGATGATGGGACAATCCTCACCAACGAACTCTGACAGCCAGCGGAGAACACGACGGTTCTCATCCGCGGTCTTGTCCTTCCACTCCGCCGCCACCTTGTATTTCACGTGTCTGTCGATCAGAGTCGCCACGGGCTCTACCGGTGGGGTTACGCTCCCTGATGCGGTCGGGGACCCTGGACCATTTAGAAACAAGGGGTCCTTCGGAGCAATCTCCTGATAGTTGCCACGTAGCATTGCCGCGAGGATGCGTCGTTGCTCTATCTTCGCCCTTAGAACGCCCTGCCGGAACTCGTCAAACGTATCCAGGCCAACCTCTATGGGCTTATAGTCGGCCGTTTTCAGTAACTGGATTGCCATATCCGTAGCCTCTGGGTCTTGCCCGTCAGCCGCTAATTGCATGCGCAACGCCTGACCTTGCGCGTCAGCCGTTTCCGCTTCAGCCTGAAAGTCCGCCATCTGGTCATGGCGTAGCATGTACACCAACTCATCGGCTTCCGAGAGCAACCCCTGGAAGTACCGCTTCAGAAGACCGTCGAGACGAACAGGGTCGATCTTGGGCATGCTCCTGACCGTTCCCACGAAGATATCGAATCCGTTTGATACGGTTCTACAACGGATACGCCCGATGTCGAGGTCATTCGTACCCAGGGCCACCTTGATCTCCCGGCGGCCGACATAACCGACCAAGTCGCGCGGGATCGCGCGGCGGAAGTACAGGGCGTGCCCGCGCCGCATCAGGTGCGGCACCGAACGAGCGGCCATACATATCCTCGCTGTACCAGCGTTCTGTACCAGCAAGGAGACGGCGGTTTCCCGATGTCGGCTAACCAGCTGCGCCCATTGGGCTTTTCAGAGAAATGGCGTCCCCAAGGGGAATCGAACCCCTGTTTCCGGCGTGAGAGGCCAGCGTCCTAGACCGCTAGACGATGGGGACGCGGTGCTGGGCGACCGACTGATACCCGATCCGGGCGATCGCTTCCAACACTTTTTCCGGCCTACCCATCCCGGACGTTAGCGGTTAAGGTCCGCGGCCACGGATTCCGGCATGGGCGTATCAGTATGAGCGAGCCGAACATCGAGGAACTTCTCGACAGGATGCTGTCGAGCGGCAAGCTGTCGGAGGAGGCAGCGGCCGAGTTGCGCGAGTTCCGCGAGGAACTGACGCAGGACCGGCTCGACCCGTCGGATGCCGCCTATGTCGAAGCGCTTGCCCGCCGCCTCGGTTTCCTCGGCGACGGCGCAACCTCCGCAACACTCGATGCCGTTCCCGCCGAAGATGACGACGCCCAAGCAGCTGCGCCCAACCGCGCCGCCATGGCGCTGGCCGCGGTCCGTTCGGCGGTCGACGACCTCTGCCATCCCGACCGCCTCGCTGCGGACGACCCGGACCGCGAGGCCAAGACGCGGCTGCATGCCGCACTCGCCGTAAGGCTGGACGGCATCGCGCGCGATTTTGCCTGAGCGCTATTCCGCGGGATCGAGGGCGATCGCGCCGAGCCGACGCCCGTTCTCCAGACCGAACACCAGGATTTCCGCACCGCCGCCGGGCAACTGAACCGGCACGACGATCCGTCCGTCCTGAACGGACACGGCGCCGATGCGGGCTCCGGCCGGCAGCGCCGCGCGCACCGTGCCGAAATCCGGCTCTGCCGATCCGCCGGCCGCACCGCCCAGCCGCGTCGCCAGCCCATAGATCAGCAGGCCCATCCCCAGGACGATCAGCAACCCCATGCCGATGACGAGACCCTTGAGCGCCCGCATTCCCCACTCCGTCCATACCCGCGCGACTTGCGGCGGCGACCATACCGGCGCCCCCGGAACGGGTCAAACCGCGTGTCCGCAGAAGGGTTTGACCGGCCGTCCGGCGCGTGGCCTGCTCATCCCCATGAACACTGCGACGGCGGGGACCGCATCGTGACGGGCGCAGACGAACTGAGCGTGGTCATTGCCGCCGAGGCCTCCGGCCTGCGGCTCGACCGCGCGCTGGCGGAGGCTTTGGCGGGCGCGCCGGATGCGCCGTCGCGCAGCCGTATCCAGGCGCTGATCCGCGAAGGCGCGGTGACGGGCCCCGACGGCGTCGCGACCGATCCCGCCCAGCGTGTGCAAAGCGGTCAAACTTTCGCCATCATCCTCCCGCATCCTCAGGACAGTACCGTCGCGGCGCAGGCCATCGCGCTCGATATCCTGTTCGAGGATGAAGACCTGATCGTGATCGACAAACCCACCGGCATGGTGGTGCATCCGGGACCGGGAACGCCGGATGGAACGCTCGTCAACGCGCTGCTGGCCCATTGCGACGGGCGGCTGTCCGGGATCGGCGGGGTGCGTCGTCCCGGTATCGTCCACCGCCTCGACAAGGACACGAGCGGCGTGATGGTCGCGGCGAAAAACGACATGGCGCACCGCGCGCTCGCCGCGCAGTTCGAGGACCGCAGCATCGAGCGCGCCTATCTGGCGGTCGCCTGGGGCCTGCCCATGCCGACGGAAGGGGAGATCGCCGGCAATATCGGCCGCGACCCGCGCGACCGCAAACGCATGGCCGTGGTCGCCGCGCCGCGCGGCAAGCCCGCGCTGACACGCTACCGCCTGCTTCGGCCGCTGGGCCGCCCGCGCACCGGCGGCGCCGTCGCCAGCCTTCTCGAATGCCGGCTCGCCACCGGCCGCACCCACCAGATTCGGGTGCATCTGGCACATGCCGGCCACCCGCTGATCGGCGACCCCGTCTATGGGCGTCTCTCGCCCGCCCGCCGGCGCCAGCTTGCGGCCCTGGGCGCGGAGACGGCGCAACTCGCGGCGGATTTCGGGCGCCAGGCGCTGCATGCGCGGCTGCTGGGCTTCGCGCATCCGCGCGACGGTGCCGCGATGCGGTTCGAGCGGCCGATGCCCCCCGACATGCAGGCGCTGATCGCCGCACTTGAAACGGAACAGGAACGCGTATAGAATGCGCCATCCTGAAAAAGCAATCCTTGCCGCTGCACCGCCCGGAGGGTGGATGCGAAGGCAGTCGAATTTTGGCGGCCGCGACCGATCGGATCGGCGCTGCCGCTCGTATAAAGGTGGAGCGATGTGCTCTTGCCTGACAGGCGCCGGGGAACCCCGGAGCCGGAGAGGGGGTTTATAGACATGGCAAATCTTCCGATGCTGGCAGTCAGCCCCGAGAACAACCTGCAGCGGTATCTGATCGCGATCCGCAAGTTCCCAATGCTGGAAGCGGAGCAGGAATACATGCTCGCGAAGCGCTTCCAAGAGGACAGCGACCTGGACGCCGCGCACAAGCTCGTGACCAGCCATCTGCGCCTCGTGGCCAAGATCGCAATGGGTTACCGCGGCTATGGCCTGCCGGTCGCCGAATTGATCTCCGAGGGCAATGTCGGCCTGATGCAGGCCGTCAAGCGTTACGATCCGGAGCGCGGCTTCCGTCTTGCGACCTATGCGATGTGGTGGATCCGCGCGGCGATCCAGGAATACATCCTGCACTCCTGGTCGTTGGTGAAAATGGGCACAACGGCCGCACAGAAGAAGCTGTTCTTCAACCTGCGCAAGCTCAAGGGCCAGCTCCAGGCGATCGACGAAGGCGACCTGTCGCCGGAGAACGTGACGAAGATCGCGACGGAATTGAACGTGCCGGAACAGGACGTCGTGTCGATGAACCGGCGCCTTGCCTCGCCCGACAATTCGCTGAACACGCCGGTCCGGGCCGACAGTGACGGGGAGTGGCAGGACTGGCTGGTCGACGAATCCGATACGCAGGAAGCGATGCTTGCGGAGTCGGACGAGATGTCGAAGCGCCGGGAGCTGCTTGAGGCGGCCATGAAAAGCCTCAATGAGCGCGAGCGGCACATCCTGAACGAACGCCGGTTGCGCGACGAACCGCGCACGCTGGAAGAGTTGAGCCAGGAATACGACATCAGCCGCGAACGCGTGCGGCAGATCGAGGTCCGGGCCTTCGAAAAGCTTCAGAAGGCGGTTCGACAGGCCGCGGTCGAGCGGCAACTGGCCGTCTGACGCAGAAAACGCGCCGCCGTCCCTGCCTTAACCGGCAGGCGGCGGTGCGTTACCCTCCGCATTGGCGGCCGAGGCAGCCGCCGCCTCCAGCATCGCATCCGTCTCCGGCGGCCGGTCGGTGCCGCCGCCGGCGGCGCTGCGCACTTCGGGTCCCCATTCCTCGATCAGCTGCTGCTGCTGGCCTTGCAGCGCCTTCTGCCGCATCTCCTGCGACACGGCCAGCCAGGCCGCGGCAAGCGGCGGCATGAGGAAATAGATCGTCCAGCCGACGCCGGCAGTACCGTACATGACCAACCAGTGCGTCGGCTCGCCCAGGATATCGGCAACTTGGTCCACGGTCTGGCTGCCGGTCCAAAGCTGCATGACATATGGCGCGCATCCCGCGAAGTTCATGAAACCCACGGTCTTGGTGATCAGCTTGCGCGGATAGCGGTCCACGACGAAGGCCGCGATGGTGGGCAGCATGCCGACGGTCAGCAACAGGATGGTGGCGAAGAAGACGACGCCGATGATCGGCGCGGCAACCCACGCGATCAGGGGGCCGGTCTTCGGTCCGCCCCCCTTGGTCGCTGCCTTGCCGCCTTTTTTCTTGGTCGTGTCCGCCATGATCCGCGATCAGAGCAATGCGATAATGCAGATGGTGAGGGTCGCGGTGATCCCGACGAAGCCCGAAATCAGCGAAGCGACCCACGCCCCGAGATCGCGCGCGATGCGGCCGCGGTTGGTCCGTTCGTACTGGAGCTGTCGCAACTCGTGCAGCGAACGGGAAAACAGCCGGACGGCATGATCGAAGCTTCGCTGGTCCGATTCCAGCGCCATCGGGTTATCGATGACCTCCAGCAGATCGCCCAGACGCCCGGCGCGGACAACCTTCACCATTTCCCCCTCCACGCCGCGCCGCCGCCGCCGGCTGTGAAAGCGCTGGATCGTGGGGCGCAACTGCGCGGCGGCCAGTTCGCACAGGGCAGGAAACGAGCGGTTCGGCTGGGAATCCTGGATCGCCGAAAGCAGCCTTACGGCCGCCACCAGCGGGACGTTCTCGTCCGTCGCATTTTCCAGATCGCGCAGTTCGCCGCCGATGGCGCCCTTGAACCGCGCGGCGATGAAGGCCGCGATATGGCGGTCCACCAAGCGGGATTTGCCGATGCCGCCACGTTCGGCTAAACGCTCATAGGCGGGCAGCAGTTCATCCACGGCCACCACGAAATCGGTCTCGAACAATGGCGAGCGGCACGGCATGGTCGGATTCAGCTCATAGGCAACGCGTTCGACGCCATAGCCCATCCCCATGCGGTCCATGAACGACCGCGCCTTGTCGTAGAGGGTCAATTGCCGGACATGTTCCGGGGTTGGCTTGCCGCGCGTTTCCACAAGGAACGGCAAAAGATTGCCGCGCATGACGCCGACGAACAGGCGCCGGGCTTCCTGGTCGTCGACGAACGCGCCGAAAAGGTTGCCCACCCCCTCGACCGTCGCACGGAAATCGCGATACCGGACGGGCCCGAACGGATCGAGCGCAATGATGACGCGCGCCGTGATCCGGTCGTTCGCGTCGTCCCCCACCACGGACACCGTCTTTGCCGTGTTGACCGCTTCGGTCCGTTCCTCGTCGGACAGCGACCGCCGCAGCCAGGCATCCAGCGACCCGTCATGGATCGCTTCCGCGGCCTTGTCCCAGTGGCGCGACATGCCCTCCGCGACCTCCCGGGCAGTCAAATGCTCCTTGCCCATGAAGACAAAGCCGCGTGCCGCCCGCGTCGGCAGTCCAGGCGGCTTGGGACTCAACCGCCGGCCACTGATCCACATGTTCAGATCGTCGACGGTCCAGCGCTCCTTGGGATCGTCGTGCAGCAATCCGCGCAGCACCTCCATCATCGTCAGCGACACGCGCGCCCGACGCACCAGCGCCGTATAGGAGCCGTACTGCATCTTCGAATCGATGATCTCGTCGTCGCGCATGTCGTGGCAGGGCGCGCGACCGATCAGCAGGGCGATGGCCGTCGCGCCGATCGCATACAGATCGTTGGCGATAGTCCCCTCGCCACGCCCGGCGGGCACTGCCATACCTGCTTCGATGGTCTCATAGGCGACCGGCTGGGTCAGCGCCGGCGGCGTGGAGATGCACTCACCCAGCAGAATCCGGGATCGCTGCGCGTCGTCGTAGAACAGATTGTCCGGCCTGATCGCCCGGTGCACCTGCCCCTGCGCTTGAATTTCCGCCAGAATCTGCGCCATGGGCTGGAGGAACAGGCGCATGACCAGTTCCTCGGGCAACGGCTTGGTCTCGGTATCGGTCGCCCGGAAGACGCGCTGCCCCTGCGGCCGCTCGACGATCAGGACCGGACAGCGGCGCCCCTCGAGCGGCCAATCGACCACGCCCCAATCCAGAACCTTCACCATGCAGCCGTGATCGATCCGGCGCAGCGCAGGAATGACGTCGGTTCGCGGCGGCAGCTTGGGGTCGCAGACCAGCGCCATCAGGTGGCGCGACAGATCGCGCGTCTGGGAGCACGCATAGGCCATGGCCGGCGGCGAATCGTAGCCCGGGAGGGGCTGATCGGCCGAGATGTCGAATTGGCCCCTTAGCGATACGGTGCCGGGTACGGCGCCGCTCTGGGCCGCTTCCTGGGGAGTGTCGAGCGCCATTGCGGTCCGGCCAGAACCCCCATCGTCAACCGCGGATCACGTGCCCGGCATACGCGCTCGTCCCTGCTCGGGCAAGGGAAAACTGGCCGGGTCAGGCTTGCGTCCTACCCGGCGAAGGGATCGCGCACCATGATGGTGTCGGTCCGCTCCGGACTGGTCGACAGCAGCGTCACCGGTGCCTCGATCAGTTCCTCGATCCGGCGGATATACTTGATCGCCGTCGCCGGAAGTTCCGCCCAGGACCGTGCGCCGCGCGTGCTCTCCTGCCAGCCTTCCAGCGTCTCGTAGACCGGCTTCACCCGCGCCTGCCGGCCGGCGCCGTAGGGCAGGTGGTCGAAGCGCTCGCCGTCGATGTCATAGCCGGTGCAGACCTTGATCTCGGCGAAGCCGTCGAGCACATCCAGCTTCGTCAGGGCGATGCCGTCGATACCGCCGACCTTGACCGACTGGCGCACCAGCACCGCATCGAACCATCCGCAGCGGCGCTTGCGCCCCGTGACGGTCCCGAACTCGTGCCCCCGTTCGCCCAGCCGCTGGCCGACCGCATCGGTGAGTTCGGTCGGAAAGGGCCCGCTGCCGACACGGGTCGTATAGGCCTTGGTTATGCCCAGAACATAGCCGATCGCCCCCGGCCCCATGCCCGACCCGGTGGCGGCCTGTCCCGCCACCGTGTTCGACGAAGTGACGTAGGGATAGGTGCCATGGTCGACATCGAGCATGATGCCCTGGGCGCCTTCGAACAGAATGCGCTGACCGGCACGGCGCGCCGCATCCAGATCCCGCCAGACCGTGGCCATGTAGGGCAGCAGGCTCGGCGCCAGCGTCAGCAGGCTCTGCGTCAGCGGTCCGCCATCCACTTCGGCGGCACCCAGACCGCGCAGCAGCGCGTTATGATGCTGGAGCAGCACCTCGACCTTTTCGCCCAACGTGCCTGGATCGGCCAGATCGGACAGCCGGATCGCGCGGCGCGCAACCTTGTCCTCATAGGCCGGACCAATCCCGCGGCCTGTGGTGCCGATTTTGGAATCGCCGCGCGCGGCCTCGCGGGCACGGTCGAGATGGCTGTGCAACGGCAGGATGAGCGCTGCATTCTCGGCGATCCTGAGGCGCTCCGGCCCGACCGGGAACCCGGCACTGCGCAGCCGCTCGATCTCGTCCAGCAGCGCCCAGGGGTCGATCACCACGCCATTGCCGATGACCGACAGCTTCTCCGGGCGCACCACGCCCGAGGGCAGCAGGCTCAGCTTGTATTCCTGTCCGCCGATCACCAGCGTATGGCCGGCGTTGTGCCCGCCCTGGAACCGCACCACGACGTCTGCGCGTTCCGACAGCCAATCGACGATCTTACCCTTGCCCTCGTCGCCCCATTGCGAGCCGACGACCACGACATTGGTCATGCTACACGCTCTCCGGTTTGTCGCCCGCAAGCCAGTGGCTGCAGCCAAGGCGCCGCGCCTCGGCCCGTGCGTCCGCGACCGGGCCGAGCCCGGCGATGGTGATCCAATCGTCCGCCCGCAGCGCGATGCCCACGGCATGCGCCGTGCCATGCGGGAGGAACAGCCGCGGCCGCGCGTTTCCGGGCGGCAACGCGCGCACCAGACTGTTGAGATAAAGCGTAAAGCCCGTCGCCGGTTCGTCCTTCGCGCCCACGGCATACCGGCCGCCGCGGCCCAGTTCGCCGCGCACGCCGCGCGCAAACAGGCTGAAGCTGATTCCGGTCTGATACTCGAACCCGCGATGCTCGACCGGATCGACAGTGATGGCAAGCCCCGGCGCTGCCGCCCGCAGCTCTGCAAGCACCTCGCGCAGCCGGGTGCGTTCGGCCGCCGCCTCGGTCGGCAGGGCCAGCGCATCCAGCACTGCCAGGGTCGCATCCGCATGCCCGACTGCCGCCAGCAATCCGCCCAAAATCTCGGCCCCTTGGCCGCCGATGGCCGTCACCGCCGCCGCGTCCTTGCGGTCGAGTGCGCGACGCGCACGCCGGGCTGTCGAGTCGTCCAATCCCAGTTCCGCGCAGACCGTGGCCACCAGCGTTGGCAGGTTGATGTCCAGCGACAGCCCCTCCACACCGACACCCTGGAGAGCCTCCGCCGCAAGCAGCATCACCTCGACATGGGCGCCGGTCTCGTCCGAGCCGATCAGTTCGATGCCCACCTGCGGAATCTGCCGCTCCGGCTGCAGTTGCGAACCGCGCACGCGCAGCACCGGCCCGGCATAGGCCAGCCGCAGCGGCCGCGGGGCCTTGGCAAGACGGCTGGTCGCAATGCGTGCAATCTGGGGTGTGATATCGCCGCGCAGCCCCATCATGCGCTGGCTGACCGGGTCCATAAGGCGGAACGTCGTCAGCGCCAGCGCAGCGCCGGTCGCGTCCAGCAGACTGTCCTCGAATTCCACAAGCGGCGGCTCGACCCGCTCATAGCCGCGCGCAGCGAACGCGGCCAGCAGCCGTGCCGTCACCGCGGCCTCGTGCTCCGCCTCCGGCGGCAGGCCGTCGCGCAGGCCGTCTGGCAGCAGCGCCTTGTTCGCAGCGTCGTTCATGGACTCCACCGGCATGACCGTCTCGGCAATGCCGGACGCATCGCGGGACGGCGTTTCCTAACGCGGATCGACCGGCCGGGCAAGCCGCGCCGGCACGACCCGCCCCCAGCGGCGGTCAGAAACGCAGCGCCTTGGCCTGAACCATATGCGGCAGCTTGCGCAGCCGCTCCAGCACCTGCGGCGTTACGGGCTCGTCCACCTGGACCAGCGCGATGGCGTCGCCCCCGGATTTGGCACGGCCGAGATGGAAGGTGGCGATGTTCACCCCCGCATCGCCCAACGCACATCCCAACCCGCCGATCACGCCCGGCTTATCCTCGTTGGTGATGTAGAGCATATGCGGACCGAACTCGGCCTCGACCGGAATGCCCTTGATTTCGACCAGCCGCGGCCGCTTGTCGCCGAACAGGGTACCGGCCACCGAGCGTTCCTGCCGCTCGGTCCGGATCGTCAGGCGGATCAGCGTCTCATAGTCGCCCGGCCGCTCCTGCCTGGTCTCGCTCACCTCGATGCCGCGCTCCGCTGCGGCAACCGGCGCGTTCACCATGTTGACCGTGTCCAGCATCGGACGCAGCAACCCGGCCAGCGCGGCGGCCATCAGCGGCTTGGTATTGAGCGTCGCCGCATGTCCCTCGAAGGTCACGTTGACGGCCGTGATGCCGGTCTCGGTCAACTGGCCCGCAAAACTGCCCAAATCCTCGGCCAGCTTCATGTAGGGACGCAGCTTCGGCGCATCCTCGGCGCTGACCGACGCCATGTTCAACGCATTCGACACGGCGCCCGTGAGCAGGTAGTCGGCCATCTGCTCGGCCACCTGCACGGCGACATTCTCCTGCGCCTCGGTCGTGCTGGCACCGAGATGCGGCGTGGCCACCACGCCCGGATGCCCGAACAGGATGTTCTGCTCCGCCGGCTCCTCGACGAACACGTCGAGCGCCGCACCCGCGACCTGGCCCGAATCCAGCGCAGCCTTCAGGTCCGTCTCGTTCACGATGCCGCCGCGCGCGCAGTTGATGATGCGCACGCCCTTCTTCATCTTCGCCATCGCTTCGGCGTTGATCAGGTTGCGGGTACCGTCGGTCAGCGGCGTGTGAACCGAGATGAAGTCGGCGCGCTTGAACAGCGTGTCGAGATCGACCTTCTGGACGCCCAGCGTCTCGGCGCGCTCGGCCGACATATAGGGGTCGAACACGACCACGCGCATCTTCAGGCCCTGGGCTCGGTCGGCGACGATGGAGCCGATATTGCCGCAACCGACGAGGCCGAGCGTCTTGTTCGCGACCTCCACCCCCATGAAACCGGACTTCTCCCACTTGCCGGCATGGGTGGACGCACTGGCCTGGGGGATTTGCCGCGCGACCGACATCATCATCGCGATCGCGTGCTCGGCGGTGGTGACGGAATTGCCGAAGGGCGTATTCATCACAACGATGCCGCGCTGGGTTGCGGCATCCAGATCGACATTGTCGATGCCGATGCCGGCCCGGCCGATCACCTTCATGCGTGTCGCGGCCGCGATCACAGCCGCCGTCACCTTGGTCGCCGAGCGCACGGCGAGGCCGTCATAGTCGCCGACGATCTTCATCAACTCGTCCGCCGACAGGCCCGGCTTGAAATCCACCGCCACGCCCCGGCTTTCGAAAGCCTCGATCGCCAGCTTGCTCAGCTTGTCCGAGATCAAAACCTTCGGCTTGGTGTCCGCCATCGGGAGTCCGTCCGTTCCGTTCTGTCAAAAAGGATCGATTGCGTTCAGGCCGCCTTGGAGCGCGCCACTTCGGCAAAGGCCCAGTCGAGCCAGGGCATCAGCGCCCGCATATCCGCCGCCTCCACCGTGGCGCCGCCCCAGAGCCGCAGGCCCGGAGGGGCTTCGCGATGGCCCTTGATGTCATAGGCCACGCCCTCGCGCGCCAGCAGGTCGGAGATGACCTTGGGCGCGGCATCGCGCGCCTCCGGCGACAGGCCCGACGCCTCGGTCAGCTTGAGGCAGATCGAGGTGGTGGAGCGCGTCGCCGGCTCGACCGCCGTGAAATCCACCCACGGAGTCGCCGCCACCCAATCCGCCACGATCTTGTAATTTTCTTCCGAGCGGCGGACGAGTTCCGCCGCTCCGCCGATTCCCTCGGCCCATTTCAGGGCGTCGATGCAGTCCTCGACGCAGAGCATCGAGGGTGTATTGATCGTCTCGCCCTTGAAGATGCCCTCGTTCAGCTTGCCGCCCTTGGTCAGCCGGAAGATCTTCGGGATCGGCCAGGACGGCGTGTAGCTCTCCAGCCGCTCCACCGCCCGCGGGCTCAGCACCAGCATGCCGTGCGCCGCCTCGCCGCCAAGCACCTTCTGCCAGGACCAGGTGATGACGTCGAGTTTGTCCCAGGGCAGACGCATGGCGAAGACGGCAGAGGTCGCGTCGCAAATCGTGATGCCCTGACGATCCTTGGCGATCCAGTCGCCATTCGGCACCCGGACGCCGCTGGTCGTGCCGTTCCAGGTAAACAGCACGTCGCGCGCCGGATCGACCTGCGACAGGTCGGGCAGCAGGCCATAATCCACGTCGAACACCCGCGTGTCCTTGAGCTTCAGATGCTTGACCGCGTCCTGGACCCAGGTCTTGCCGAAATTCTCCCAGGACAGCAGGTCGATGCCGCGCGCGCCGAGCATGCTCCACATCGCCATCTCGACCGCGCCGGTGTCGGACGCAGGAACGATGGCGATGCGGTAATCCGCCGGGATGCCCAGGATGGCCCGCGTGCGGTCGCAGACCTCGTTCAGCCGGGCGAGACCTTCCTTCGCCCGGTGCGAGCGAGCGACCAGCGCACCCTTCAGAACCTCGGGCGACCAGCCGGGGCGCTTGGCGCAGGGACCGGAGGAGAAATAGGGACAATTCGGCCGTTGAGTCGGCTTGGTCATGGCGGCGATCCTTTGCTCCTGGGGCGCTGGCCGGGAGGGACAGAACGGCCCGGCGTCGCGGCGCGACATGCTAGGTAGGCGCCGGGACAGCGTCAACGCCCCGCATTGCGGCGCAACATGCGACTGTTGCGGCGGGAAGCAATGCGATGCATTGCCGCAGCGCGTGGAACGCGCTCAAATCCCAGGGCGTTGCCTTCCTTGTCGGCCGCGCCGCTTCCACCACAAACGCAAGTGATCGGCACCTCCCCATGACCGTCGAGCAGACCGCCATCGTCGCCATCGTTGCGGCCACCGTCGCAATGTTCATCTGGGGACGCTGGCGCCACGACATGGTTGCGCTGGGTGCGTTGCTCGCCTGCGTCTTTGCCGGCCTGGTCACGCCGGACGCCGCCTTTGCCGGCTTCGGCCACCCGGCGGTGGTGACCGTCGCATGCGTGCTGATACTGAGTCGCGGGCTGCAGACCTCGGGCGCGGTCGACGCCCTGACCCAGCGCATCCTGCCCGCCTCCGCCGGATCGGCCACCATGATCGCGGCACTGACCGGCCTCGCCGCCACGCTGTCCGCCTTCATGAACAATGTCGGCGCATTGGCCTTGCTCATGCCCGTCGCCATTCAGGTCGCCGAACGCCAGGGCCTGCCGCCCGGCCGCATTCTGATGCCCGTCGCGTTCGGCTCCATCCTCGGAGGGATGGTCACGCTGATCGGCACGCCGCCGAACCTGATCGTTTCCGGCTTTCGCGCCCAGACGGGTGCCGGCAGTTTCGCGATGTTCGATTTCGCCCCGGTGGGGCTGGCGGTCGCGGCGGCGGGTGTCGCCTTCATCGCCCTGATCGGCTGGCGCCTTGTCCCGGCCCGCGAACGGGCGGGCACCGAAGGCTTCGACACGGGCACCTATCTGACCGAAGCGCGCTTGCCGGAGAAGTGCAAGGCCGTGGGCATGACGATGCGCGAGATCGAGGCCGTGCTCGACGAATCGGATGCGCAGGCGGTCGGGCTGGTCCGCCGCGAGATTCGCGTGCCTGTGCCGCATGGCGGCCTGATGCTGCGCGCCGGCGACATCCTCGTGATCGAAGCCGACCCAAAAGCGCTGGCAACGGTCCTGTCCAACCTGGGTCTGAAACTCGAGGAAGAGGTTGCGCCCACCGTTGCGGAGGAGAACGAGCGCACTGCCGACGCACCCGCCGCCCCCGAAGCCGAGCAAGCCCAGCCCGCATCGGCAAAACCGGCCGCAACGGACGACATCGCGCTCGCCGAATTGGCGCCCCTGCCCGACTCCCATCTGATCGGCCGGTCCGCCAGCGATATCCGACTGCGCAGCCGCTTCGGCATCAACCTGCTTGCCGTTTCGCGTCAAGGACGTCGATCCATGGCGCGCCTCCGTACGATGCCGCTCCGCGGCGGCGATGTGCTGCTGATGCAGGGCGCACCCGACGCGCTCGCCGATTTCGCATCCCAGTTCCGCTGCGTCCCTCTGGCCTCCAGGCCGCTGCGCATTCCCAACCGCCGCGATGCGATCCTCTCGGGTGCCGTCATGGCGGCGGCAACGGCGGGCGCCGCTTTCGGGCTTCTGCCGGCGGCCATTGCCTTTGCAGCCGGCGCCCTCGTGCTGATGGCGACGCGCGTCGTTCCGCCTCGCACCGTCTACGACGCCGTGGATTGGTCGGTCGTCGTCCTCCTTGGAGCGATGATCCCGGTTGCGGAAGCGATGGCCGGCACCGGTGCCGCAGATATGGTCGCACGCGCGATGCTGGACTGGATCGCTCAGGGCAATGCGGTTGCCGCGCTGATTCTGGTCCTGGTCGTCACGATGACGCTCTCGGACTTCATGAACAACGCCGCGACCGCGGCCGTCATGTGCCCCATTGCCATCGGCGTGGCCGGGCATCTCGGCGTCGGCTCCGACGCCTTTCTCATGGCCGTGGCGGTCGGCGCCTCCTGCGCCTTCCTCACTCCCATCGGGCACCAGAACAACACGCTGATCCTCGGTCCCGGCGGCTTTCGCTTCGGCGACTACTGGCGCCTCGGCCTGCCGCTCGAACTCATGGTCATCGCCGTCGCCATACCCCTGTTGCTGGCAGCCTGGCCGCTGTAACGCAAGCGTGTCGACTCCCGCTATACTTCTACTGATGCACCTGCTGGCCGAGGAGACATGCCGATGACACGCCGCCTCTACGATCTGGTCGGCTGCGATGACCGCCGGTTCAGCCCGAACTGCTGGCGGTCGCGCCTGGCGCTGGCCCATAAGGGACTGGACGTCGAAACGGTGCCTGTGCGCTTCACCGAGAAGGATCGCTTCGCCCATACCGGCAGCAAGACCGTGCCCGTGCTGGAGGATGGCGACCGCACCGTCGCCACCTCCTGGGAGATCGCAGTCTATCTCGACGAAGCGTATCCCGACCGCCCTGCGCTGATGGGCGACAGGCATGGCCGTTCGCTCACCCGCTTCATCGATTCCTGGGCCGACACCATCCTGCATCCGGCGATGACGCGGTGCATCCTGCTCGACATCCACGACCACCTCGAACCCGGCGACCGGCCCTATTTCCGCGAAAGCCGCGAGAAGCGCTTCGGCGCCGCGCTGGAAGATGTCGTCGCCGATGCCGACGGAAACCGCCTGAGGCTGAATCAGGCGCTCGCCCCCGTCCGGTCGCTGCTGCAGAAGCAACCCTGGATCGCTGGAACGGCACCGGCCTATGCCGATTATCTGGTCGTGGGCGCCTTCCAGTGGGCGCGTTGCGTGTCGCCCCGGCGGCTGCTCGACGATGACGACCCGATCCGCGAATGGCGCGACCGCATGTTCGGCCTGTTCGGCGGGCTTGCCGACACGACGCCTTGCTATCGCACATGATCGTTCCGGCGTCTTAACGCTTCGTTGAGGACGCGCAGCTAGGATCGGCGTATCCTGCCGCGCAACGCGACGCATCCAAGGGCGGGGGCCTGTGGACGGAGCCGAACGACGCTACGACGCCGGCAAGCTTGTCTTTTCCGAAGGCGAGGCAAGCACGGAAGCGTTTGTGCTTCATGAAGGCCGGATCGAGTTGACCAAACGCGGGGTCGATGGCGCGGTCCGGCTCGCTGTGCTGGAGCCCGGCGAAATCTTCGGCGAAATGGGTGTGATCGAACGCCAGCCGCGCAATGCGACTGCGCGGGCGCTGGAGCCCGTGCGCGTCACCGCCATCGATGCCGACCGTTTCATCTACATGCTCCAGACGCAGCCCGACGTATCGCTGACGCTGATGCATAAGCTGTCGCACCGCCTGCGCGTGATGGATGACCGGGTCGCGGGTCTGGCGGGAGAGGGGCGCGGAAAGCATCCGGGTCTCCTGCAACGTCTGTTCGGCAGCATCCGGCCCAGCGGGCGCACGGCCGCGCCCGCTTCCCGGACGGCGACGCGACCTGCAGCCGAGGGAACGGAGCCCGAATGGGCTGCGCGGACCGGCAAGGGCGGGCGGCGGGGTCGGGACGAGCGGCGGCGCGCCTCGCGCACCTCCGCGCCTGCCGCGCCCGACGTCGCGACGGACCCGAACGAAATCGACGAGATGGGCAGCATCGAGCGCCAGCGGCCCGTGCACCCCCCCGATGCCGGCACCGACACGCCGCTGGTATTGGTGGCCGACATCGCTGGCGACGACGAGCGGCGCAAGACCCTGCAGATCGTCGGCATGCTGAAGGCACTGGACGATCTGCGCGTGGAACCTGCCGGCGAAGCCTTCGATGAGGCGGCCCGGATGACGGAGGACGCCGAGCGCCGGGCGCGAGCGAGGCTTGCCGGTCGGAACGCCCGCCTGCTCGTCTTCGGCATTGCCGGCAGCGCGACGGAGTTACGACTGCTGCCGCCCTATGCGCATGGCGAAATGCGCCTCGGCGGGTTCTCGACCATCGACCCCCTCTGGCTGCCTGCCCCGCTGGACGAAGCAAGGGCGGAACTGATCCGTGCCGCCGTCCTCGCCGCAACCACGCCGCCGCGCGGCCCCCTGTTCGACTCGCTCAAGGCGATGCTGCCGCGTTCGGTGGAGTCGGGCCGCGAATCCGGCGCGCTCGATGTGACG
>JBFWNZ010000047.1:0-16559 GCA_050250795.1 Alphaproteobacteria bacterium
CTTCGGGCTGACCCTGGATCAGGTGCGCGAGGCGATCCAGGAGGCGAACATCACGGTTCCGGCCGGCGAGCTGGAACGCGGCAACCTTGAAGTGACGCTGCGCACGCCGGGCGAGTTCACCGATCTGGAACAGCTGCGCAGCACCGTGATCGCGGTCCGCGACGGCGCACCCGTCTATGTGCATCAGGTGGCCGAGGTCGAGGATTCCCACCGCAAGGTCACGCAGCTGGTGCGGATCAACGGCAAGCCCGGCATTCGTCTGGCGATCCGCAAGCAGTCCGACCGCAACACCGTGCAGATCGCCCAGGCGGTGCATGAGGAAGTGGAGCATCTGCGCGCCGATTTCCCGCAGGTCGAGATCGTGACCGTCACGGACAGCGCGCGCTATATCCAGCAGGCCATCGATAATGTGACCGGTTCGGTCGTCTATGGCGGTCTTCTCGCCGTCCTTGTCCTGCTGCTGCTGTTGCGCGATCTGCGCACGACCCTGGTCGCGGCGGTCGCGATCCCGATCAGCGTGGTCGTCACCTTCGCCCTGATCTATTTCGCGGGCTTCACGTTGAATCTCATGACGCTGGGCGGTCTCGCGCTCGGCGTCGGCATGATGGTGGACAATGCCATCGTGGTGCTGGAGAACATCGCGCGCCTGCGTCAGGAAGAGAACTACGATCCGACCCGCGCCGCCATCGAGGGAACGAACCAAGTGGCCGTCGCGGTGGTCGCCAGTACGGTGACGACGCTTGTCATCTTCCTGCCGATGATCTTCGCCGAGGAGATGGCGGGCATCCTGTTCCGCCAGTTCGCATGGATCGTCGGTTTCTCGCTTCTGTGCTCGCTTGTCGTGTCGCTCACGCTGGTGCCGATGCTGGCTGCCCGGTTCGCGCAGCCCGCTGACGGGACAACGCATCCGGCTGTACCAAGCGGCGCGATGCAGCGGCGCTGGCAGTCGGCGCTCGATCGTGCGGGACGCATTTTCCATTCCATGGAAGCGGCTTACGGGCGTTTCCTCGACCGGGCGCTGGCCCATAGACTTGCGGCTATCGGCGTCGCGGTCGGGCTGTTCGTGCTGTCCCTGCTGCTGATCCCGGAAATCGGGGCGGAATTCATGCCGGCTTCCGACGAGAACGAGGTCCGCGTGACGGTCGAAATGGAAGCCGGAACGCGTCTGCCGGTGCTCGATGAGCGCGTCAGCAAGATCGAGGAACGCGTCGCCGCCGCGGTGCCCGAGGCGGTGGCGCGAATCGTGCGGGTCGGCGGGTCGTCCGGCCGCGGCAGTTCGACCCGCGGTGAGATCACCTTGACCCTGGTCAGCGCGCAGGACCGCAGCCGCTCCAGCGACCAGATTGCCGGCGATCTGCGGCGGATGCTGGTGAATATTCCCGGGGTCGTGATCCGTACCCGCGCGGGTCAGGGGCTGACGCTGCTGCGCGTGGGCGGCGGCGAGGACACGGAAAGCGTCGAGATCGACATCCGCGGCTACGACTTCAAGACGCTCGATGCGCTGGCGGCTGAGATTCAGAAGGCCGTGCGGCAGGTGCCCGGCATCACCGATGCTCGGCTGAGCCGCGAGGCCGGCGTGCGGCAGGACACCTTCCGCATCGACCGGGATCGGGCCGCCGATCTTGGCCTGTCCGTGACACGGATCGGGCGCACCATCGAGACGGCCATCGCCGGCAGCGGTGCCGGCGAATACCGCGAAGGCGGCGACGAATTCCGCATCGTCGTGAAGCTGAAGGATGCGGAACGCATGAGTCTCGATCAGGTTCTCGACCTCAGCACCGTCAACGACCGCGGCGAGCAGGTGGTTCTGCGCAATGCGGTGACGACGGACACGGACCGGGCCCCCCTGCAGATCGAGCGCAAGGACCAGCAGCGGATCGTGACGGTCGCGGCGAATATCAGCGGCCGCGACCTGACCGGCGTGGTCGACGATATCGAGCATCGCCTTGAGGAGATTCCGATGCCCCGCAACTATGGGACTTCGATCTCCGGCGACTACGAAGAGCAGCAAAAGGCGTTCGGGGAGTTGCTTCTGAGCCTCGCCTTTGCCATCGCGCTGGTCTACATGGTGATGGCCTGCCTATACGAATCGCTCGTCGATCCGCTGATCGTCATGGCGTCGGTGCCCTTCGCGACCGTCGGCGTCGCGGCGGCACTGCTGCTGACCGGATCGACCTTCAACGTCCAATCCTTCATCGGTTGCGTCATGCTTGTCGGCATCGTCGTCAACAATGCGATTCTGATCGTCGATCAGGCCGCGCATCTGCATCGGGTCGAAGGACGAACGCCGCTGGATGCGGCGTGCGAGGCCGGTCGGCGGCGCCTGCGGCCGATCCTCATGACCTCGCTGACCACGATCCTGGGGCTGATCCCCCTCGCCCTCGGCATCGGCGAAGGTGCCGAAACCCAGGCGCCGCTCGCCCGCGCCGTGATCGGCGGCCTTCTCAGTTCGATGCTGGTGACGCTGGTCCTCATCCCGGTGCTCTACACGCTGGTCCATGAGCGGCGGGCGCGGCGTACTGTCGTGGGAGCGGCATCGTGACGCCCGGTGGAATCGCGGGTATCGCGACAGCAATCGCGACCGCGGCGGTATTGATGGGATGCATCGCATCGCCTCCGCCCGGCATGCCCGGTGTGGCTGCGCGCCAGCGCCTCGATCTGACCCCCGTGGACCTCGCTCGTCCGCCGTCCTACGGTGCCGCAGCCAGCGCGCTTGCGGCCCCCGGCAGTCCCGGCATCGAACCGCGGCCCGATCCCGAGACCGCGTTGCCGTCGCGTCTGGGAACGGATGCGCCCGAACCTGCGGCCAGCGGTCCATTGGCGATTTCCGTCGAGCAGGCGGTGTTGCTGGCGCTGCGCCACAACCGCGCGCTGGGAGTGCAGCAACTGGAGCCATCCATCGCCGAGACCTTCGAGGACATCGAGCGGGCCGTGTTCGACCCGACCTTGTTCGTCGAGATGGAGCGCGGCCGGGTGCGTCGGACAGAGACGGATTCCACCAGCCGCGGCCCCAGCGTCGTCACCAGCAACGACGTGACGGCGACGGCGGGGATGACACAGACCCTGCCGACCGGCACGGATCTGGAATTGTCGGTCAGCCGCGACGGAAGCTGGGGCAACAGCGGCCGGCGCCAGGATGAGGTCCGGGGTGGCGTGACGCTCACGCAGGCGCTGCTGCGCGGCGCGAGCATCGAGGCCAATCTCGCGCGCATCCATCAGGTCGAGATCGACACCTTGTCCTCCGTATACGAGTTGCGGGGCTTCACCGAGGCTCTGATCGCCAATGTCGAGTTCGCCTATTGGGATCTCGTGCTGGCGCAGCGGCGGATCGAAATCTTCCAGAACGGCCTGGCGGTCGCGCGGCAGCGGCTGGATGAGACAAGCCGGCGCGTGCAGGTGGGGCAACTGGCAGAAACGGAACTTGCCGCCACGCGCGCCGAGGCGGCGCTGCGCGAGCAGGATCTGATCGATGCGCGCAGTACGATGGCCAAGGCCCGCTTGCATTTGCTGCAATTGATGAATCCGTCATCCGCGGAAGGCTGGGAGCGCGCCATCGTTGCGACGGAAGAGCCGCATGTGACCTCGATTCCCGAGGATACGGTGGAGGACCGAGTCGCCCTGGCGCTCGACCTGCGGCCGGAACTGAACCAGGCGCGTCTGGATGTCGAACGCGACCGGCTTGAGGTGGTCCGAACCCGGAACGGGCTGTTGCCGAGGCTCGATCTGTTCATGACATTGGGCAAGTCCGGCTATGCCGCCTCATTCGGCGACGCGAGAAGCGACATCGGCGGACCTTCCTACGATGTCTCGGCCGGGATGCGCTTCGAAATTCCCGTCGGCAACCGCCAGGCAAGCGCGTTGCATCGCGGCGCGCTGCTGAGCCGCGAGCAGTCGCTGCGCAGCCTGGAGAATCTGGCGCAACTGGTTTCCCTCGATGTGCGGACCGCGTATCTGGAAATGCTGCGCGCCCGCGACCAGATCGGGGCGAGCACCGCGACACGGGCGCTTCAGGAAGAAGTCCTGCGGGCGGAACAGGCCAAGTTCAACGTCGGCAGTTCGACGGCCTTTTCCGTCGCACAGGCACAGCGCGACCTGCTGCAAAGCCAGATCGACGAGGTCGGCGCGATCGTTGCCTACCGCAAGGCCCTGATCGACCTCTACCGTCTCGAAGGCTCGTTGCTGAAGCGGCGCGGAATCGAGGCGCCGGGCGGCGAAAAGCTGGAACTGTCGCGGTTCTGACGGCGGCGGCTTTGCAGCGGGGTCGAAACCTCGTACAAGGCGCGCGTCAGGGAAGCGTGCCGATCAATGAAGCTGTCCGTCATCGTTCCGGTGTTCAACGAACGCGAGACGATTCTCGCGGTGCTGGAAGCCGTCCGGGCCCATCCCGTGGACGGCGTTGCCTATGAAGTGATCGTCATCGACGACGGATCGCGCGACGGGACCGGCGATCTGCTCGAGGCGCGGCCCGACCTTTACGCGCAATTGTTGCGCCTGCCGCGCAACGGCGGCAAGGGTGCCGCGGTCAAGGCGGGGCTTCGTGCGGCGACGGGCGATTATGTGCTGTTCCAGGATGCCGACCTGGAATACAGCCCGAGCGACTATCCGGCCCTGCTGCGCCCGGTGCTGGAGTTCGGCGCCGATGTCGTCGTGGGCAGCCGTTTTCTCGCGCCGCGCTACACCCGGGTCCATTACTTCTGGCATCTGGTCGGCAACCGCCTGCTGACCTTGTGCTTCAATCTTCTGTTCAACGCGACCTTCACCGACATCTACTCGTGCTACCTTCTGTACCGGCGCAGCCGCCTCGATCCCGAGCGGCTGCGGACGCAAGGGTGGGAGCAGCATGCCGAAATCCTGTGCTCGGTGACGCGGCCCCCGGCAGTGATCTATGAGGTGCCGGTCGGCTATTCGGGACGAACCTATGGCGAGGGCAAGAAAATCCACGCCCGCCATGCGATCCCGGTATTCATGATGATCTTGCGCAAGCGGTTCGAGAGCCTGTTCGCGGGCTCTGCCGCAGGACGAGGAGCCCCACGATGAAGGACTGGAAATCCATCAAGCTCGACGATCCGGCGATGTGGCCGGATCGCGTCAAGGTTCCGCTCGACGAGCGGCATGCCGATGCGCGGGGCGAGATCATTCCGCTCGTGGATCTGCCGATGAAGAGCGCGGTCATGATCCATTCGAAGAAGGGGTCGGTCCGGGCGAACCATTATCACCGGACCGACTGGCACTTCTGCTATGTGCTGTCGGGCTCCATCGATTATTACCATCGTCCCCAAGGATCGACGGGAACGCCGGCCAAGGAAGTGATCCGCGCCGGCGAACTGTTCTTCACGCCGCCGATGGTCGAGCATGCGATGGTGTTTCCCGAGGACACGGTCTTCCTGACCCTGGGCCGCAACACGCGCGACCAGGAGACCTACGAGTCCGACGTGGTGCGCGTGCCGCCGATCCAGCCCGCTTCGGAGTGATGTCGGCGGCGATCCCCGTTCGCCCCCTCACCGCCTGCCGCTTGTGCGGCGGGCGCGATCTTGCGCCGGTTCTAAGCCTGCCCCCGACCCCGCCGGCAAACGCGTTCGTCGGGCCCGACAAGCTGGACGCACCGCAGCCGTTGTTCCCGCTGGACCTGCGCCTCTGCCGGACCTGCGGGCATGTCCAACTCGGGCATCTCGTCGACCGGTCGGCGCTGTTCGCCGATTACGTCTATGTCTCAGGTACGTCGCCTGCCTTCGTGGAGCATTTCCGGACCTATGCGGCCGGCTGCATCGAGCGGGCCGGATTGCGTGCCGGCGATCTGGTCGCCGATATCGGCTCCAACGACGGCACCTTCCTGCGTTTTTTCACGGATGCGGGCATGCGGGTGCTGGGCGTCGATCCGGCACGCGCTATCGCCGAAGCCGCCACCGCCAACGGCATCGAGACCCGCTGCGCGTTCTTCGACGCGGCGATGGCGCGAGACCTTGCCCGGGAATACGGTCCGGCGCGCCTGATCGCCGCGAACAACGTCTTCGCCCATCTCGACGATATCGCCGGATTCGTCGAGGGGGTTGGGCACTGGTTGGCGGCGGACGGTCTGTTCGTCTTTGAGGTGTCCTATCTGCGGGATGTCCTGGACCAGGGGCTGTTCGACACGATCTATCACGAGCATGTCGACTATCACGCGCTGGCGCCCCTCACCCGGTTCTTTGCGGCCCAGGGGATGGCCGTGGTCGACGTCATGCGCGTGCCGACGCATGGCGGTTCGCTGCGCGTCGTCGTGGGGCATGCAGGCGCCGAGGTCTCGCCAGCGGTCGAACGCCTGTTGCAGGAGGAATGGGAGGCCGGCCTCGCGACGCCGCAACGCTTCTCGGCCTTCGCGGCAGCCATAGAAGCGGCGGGATCGGCATTGCGCGGTTTGCTCGCTGGCATTGCGCAAGAGGGCGGACGGGTGGCCGGGTTCGGGGCGCCGGCAAAAGCGACGACGCTGATGTACCGCTTCGGCCTGACCGGCAAGGACATTCCGTTCATCGTGGACGACAGCCCGCTGAAGCAGGGCCTCTATACCCCGGGCACGCATATTCCCGTCGTATCCGCCGACGCCCTGATGCGCGAGCGTCCCGATTACCTGCTTATCCTGGCCTGGAACTTCGCAGGCCCCATCATGCGCAATCATGCCCGCTTCCATGCGGCGGGCGGGCGGTTCATCGTACCGCTGCCGAAGCTTGAGGTGATCTGAACCATGCCCATCCTCGACACGGATATTGCTGAGATCGCCGGCCGACTTGCGGCAGAGGCCGCCCCCTTCGCCGGTCGCGATGTACTGGTGACGGGCGGTGCGGGCTTCCTCGGCCGCTATCTGGTGGCCGTCTTCCAGAAACTCAATCGCGACGTTCTGGACCGGCCGTGCCGTTTGCGAGTGCTCGACAATTTCCGCACCGCTGCCGGGACGGAAATGGCCGTTGGCGATCCGGACATCGTCTTCGAGCGGGCGGATGTGATCCAGCCTTATCTGACCGACCGGCCGGTCGACTATGTGATCCACGCCGCGGGGATCGCCAGTCCCTTCTACTATCGGAAATATCCGCTGGAGACGCTGGACGTTGCGACCGTGGGGACGCGGAACCTGCTGGAACTAGCGCGCCAGAAGGGCGCGCGGTTTACGTTCATGAGTTCCAGCGAGATTTATGGCGATCCCGACCCGAAGCATGTACCGACGCCCGAGAGCTATCGCGGCCATGTCGCGTCGCTGGGGCCCCGCGCCTGCTATGACGAAGGCAAGCGTGTCGGCGAGACGCTTTGCTACATCTTCCACGACAGTTTCGGGGTTCACACGAACATCATCCGGCCGTTCAACGTGTTCGGTCCGGGCATGTCGGAAACCGACTACCGGGTGCTGCCGAATTTCGCCAGCCGGATCAAGGGCGGTCTGCCCTTGCAGGTCTATGGCGACGGGCGGCAGACACGGACTTATTGCTATGTGACGGATGCGTTGGTCGGCATGCTCAAGGTCGTGCTGTCCGGCGTCGCGGGCGAGGCCTACAACATCGGCAATCCGGCGCCGGAAATCTCCGTACTCGACCTCGTGAAGAGGATCGAGCAAGTGCTGGGCCGGCGGGTTTCGCACAATGCCATCGAGTATCCCGACAGCTATCCGGAAGACGAACCGAACCGCCGCTGCCCGGATATCCGCAAGGCCCGCCTGCAACTCGACTATGAACCGGCCGTGACGTTGGAGGACGGCCTCGACCGGTTCCTGCGCTGGGCCGATGGGGCATATCGCGGCGTGCAGTGACGATGGCGGCACAGCCTGAATTCCGCCTTGGCGTGATCGGGGCCGGCCGCTGGGGCCGCAATCTTCTGGCTACCATTCCCACCCTTTCCGGCGTGCAATTGGCTGCCGTGGCGAGTGCGAATCCCGACACGGCCAAGCTGGTGCCGCCCGGATGCGCTGTCGTCCAGGACTGGCACCGCCTGCTGCGAGAGATTCCGCTGGACGGTCTCTGCCTTGCCGTACCCGCGGTACAGCAGGCGGATATTGCGCTGACGGCGTTCGCCGCCGGCCTGCCGGTGATGGCGGAAAAGCCCCTCGCCTTGACACTGGGCGCGACGGAGCGGGTGGTTGCCGCGGCCCGGACCGCAAGCCTGCCTTTGCTCGTCGATTTCATCCATCTCTTCAATCCGGCATATCGTGCCATGCGCGCGGCACTCCTAGGCTCGGGGCCGATCCGGCGGATCGACTCCGTGGGTGGGAATCGCGGCCCCTTCCGTCCAGCTTGTCCGCCGCTCTGGGATTACGGGCCGCACGATCTGTCATTGTGCCTGGACCTGGCGCAAAGCCCGGTGACGGGTTTGCGGGCGCGACGGATCGACCGCGCCGCCTTGCCGGAGGGAGCCGGCGAGATCGTCGAACTCGATCTGGGGTTCCAGTCCGGCGTGCGCGCGTCGATCCGCTGCGGCAATCTCATGCATCCCAAGACCCGCAAGCTGACCGTGGAGACCGAGACGGACGTCTTCGTGTTCGACGATCTGTCGGCGACACCGCTCACCCGCGACTATCGCGGACACGCGCCGGAGGCCCTGCCCGTCTCCGGTCCGCCGCCTCTTGCCGCCGCGCTCGCAGCCTTCGTCGATATGGCCCGTTCCCGGCAGCCCGATTGGCGGACTGCGGAACTGGCGCTCGATGTGGCACGATGCCTGACGGCAGCAGATCGGGAACTTGACCAGTGACGGCGGCGATGAGCGATATCCAGCACGACTGGTTCGACATGCTGTCGGCCGCCGGCAACTACCGCGCCTGGATCATGGCCCAGATCGCCCCGATTCTTGGCGGGCATGTCCTGGAATTCGGCTGCGGCGTCGGAACGCTGACGGCCGACATCGCCCGTTATGCCGACCGGTTGCACGCGGTCGATATCGATCCGCGTGCCGTCGAGGCGGCAAAAAACCGGCTCGCCGGTCAGCCGAATGTCCAGGTGGAGTGCGCAGACGCGACGGGGTTCCAGGCGGGGGCCGGCTACGACGCCATCGTCATGCTCGATGTGCTGGAGCATATCGAGGATCATGCGGCGATGCTGTCGCGCGTCTCGGCCCTGCTGCGGCCGGGCGGCCGGGTCGTTCTGAAGGTACCCGCGCATCGTTTTCTATACGGCGAGATGGACCGTGCCGTCGGTCATCACCGCCGATACAGCCGTCAGGCATTGCGTTCGGTTCTGGCGGGCGCCGGCCTCCGGCCGGGCCGGATATGGACATTCAACGCAGCAGCCGTGCCGGGATGGTGGTGGCACGGGCGCGTGAAGCGGCGCAACGTGGCGCCCGCGGCGGATGTGGCGCGCTTCGACCGTCTGGTGCCATTGCTGCGGCGTGTCGAATCTGTCATCCCCCCCCCCTTCGGCCTGTCCTATTTCGCCGTCGGGACGCGCGACGGCGGATGACCGCCCTGCTCCTGCTATGGGCGGCGATGCTGCCGGCCCTGATGGCGCTCGGCTGGCTCTCCTTGCGCGCCGTGTGCGCGGCACCGGCGGAAAATCCGCTGGACGGAGCCTTTGAAACATTCTGGATCGGCTTGACCGTCGCGGCGGCGGTGCTTCTGCTGATCGGCCTCGTCGGGCCGGTCGGCGATTGGGCGTTGCTTGCGCTGCTGCTGGCCGGTGTGGCTGCGGCGCCGCGCATGCGCTTGCCCTACGGAACCCGGAGAACGGACATTGCGCTTGTCGCGGCGGCCTGCGGATTGGCCGCATGGATCGCGGCCGGTCGGGTCGTCTATTTCGACACCGCCTATTACCATCTGCAGGCCGTGCGGATGCTGCATGCCTTCGGCGTGCTGCAAGGGGCGCATCTGATTGCGGAGGTCTATGGCAGCGTGTCCTCGTGGTTCGCGCTGGCGGCGCCGTTCGACGGCGAACGCGGCGGGGCCGGCGTCTTCAACGGCCTCGCCACGGGAATGGCAATGGCCCAGGCGCTTGTCGCGTTCCGCCGCATCGTGCGTCGTGAGGGCACGGCGGGGGACACGGTGCTCTGCATCGGTCTGACCCTGTCCGTCGGTCTCGTCCTGCGCTGGTATATGGTCGCATCCGTCACGCCGGACCTGCCCTTGCTCTTCATACCGCCGGTGCTTGGCTGGATGCTGATGCGCCGTCCGCCAGAGGACATGGCGCCGATCCTGTTGGCTGCCGGCGCCGCGACCGTAAAGCTGTCCGCGGCCCCACTCGTCCTTGTTGTCATGGCGTGGGGGCTTTGGCGGGCGCCGGATCGGCTGCGCCGCCTCGTCCGTTATGCGGCGGCAGGTCTTCCCTTCGCGGTTGCCATGACGGGCGCCTTCGTGCTGGCCTCCGGCTGTTTCGTCTTTCCCGTCGCGGCAACCTGCTTCGATGTCGGCTGGGGCATGCCGCCGGACCAAGTCGCGGAATTCGCATTGCGCGTGGCCACCGGTGCCGGCACGGGCGGTAGCGCACACGCGGTTGCGGCTGGCATCGAGGCGCCGCTTGACCGGCTGTGGTTCTGGATGCGCCGGGATACCAGCAGCGCAGCGCTCGCGCTGGCATTTCTGACCGCTGCGGCTGTCGTCCTGCCGGTCCTGCGCCGCCCGGCGATGGACGGCTTGCGCTGGCCATTGGCGCTGTCTCTCGCCGGCGTCCTGTATGTCGCTGCGACGGCGCCTGTCGGCCGCTTTGCCGGGGGCTATATCGCACTGGCTCTCGGTATCGCTGCGGTCTGTGCGTGGCGGTCCCCGGCCATGCGATCGATCATTGGCGGGATACCGTCACAGTCGCGCATGGCGGTCGCGGTCCTGGGACCATGTGTCGCCGCCGTCCTGTTCGGGCTCGCACGCCTGTCGGCCCCCCTTGCCGGTGAGACTGCCCGCTTGGAGGCTGCGATTGCGGCAGGTCTTCTGCCGTCGGTTGCGGAACGGCCGCGGAGTTTGACGCCGCTGCCGGTCGTGCCTTATGTGCTGAATGGCGCCGATCCTGCGCTGCCGGTTCGGTACCGGAGCGTCGAACGCGACGGGGTCGCCTTTTTTCAGCCTGAGGGCGGCGGGGCCTGCTGGACGCATGAGCCGCCCTGCGGCGTGGCCGCGCGGCTTGCAGATCTTGCGCGCGGGTTGCGCGGCGGTCTGGTCCGCGAGCGCTAGAACTTCTCGATCCAGGGGCGCAGTTCGACTTCCCAGGCCCAGGCACTGCGATGCTGGCGGTGGGTCTGCAGATAGGTCTGAGCGATAGCGTCGGGGTCGAGCAGGCCGTCCTCCCCGCGCTCCGCCGCGCGCGGATCGTCGGCGCTCTGCCGGATGCCGCCGTCGATCACGAAATGGGCGACATGAATATTCCTGGGCTGGAGTTCGCGCGCCAGGCTCTGCGCAAGGCCGCGCAGGCCGAATTTGCCCATCGCGAAAGAACTGGAATTGGCGAAGCCCTTCACGCTGGCCGAGGCGCCGGTGAACTGGATCGACCCGCTGCCGCGCACGATCATGCGGCGTGCCGCCTGCTGGGCGACCAGAAAGCCGCCATAGCATGAGATCATGAAGACCTTGCGCACAGCGTCCGGGTCGAGGTCCACAATCGGCCCGCGGGCACGAAAGCTGGGATTGTAGACGACGATGTCCGGCGTGCCGGTCGTCGCGTCGAGCCTTTCGAACAGGGCGGCGACCTGCTGCGGATCGGAGGCGTCGCAGGCATGGGCGGCCGCACCGGTCTCCGCCGTCAAGGCGTCGAGCTTTTCCGGATTGCGTGCCGCTAACGAGACCGACATGCCTTCGCGCGCGAAGAGGCGTGCCAGGGATGCGCTCAAGCCGCGCCCGGCGCCGACGATCAGCGCGGATTCCGTTTTTGCCATCAAGCCCTTCCGAAGGTCAGATGAAGCAGCCGAACTGCGCTCCAAGCGTGTTGAGAAACATCACGAAGTAGGATTCGACCATGTGATGGAGAACCGCGCCTGCAGCGGCACGGGATTCGGCGAACCACAGGGGAAGGCTGAGCAGAAGAATCGCGGCCGGTGCGATCAGGACGGTCCGCATCGGTTTCATCCGCGCTTGGGATCGCAATTGCGCTCGAAGCCACACATGCCTGCATCCTATCATCCGTCGGGAGGCTCCCCAATGCCCAAGCTGCTGCGTGCGGTGGTCGCGACCTATATGGCATTCTGGCTGTCCTGTCCGGTCGAGGCGCCGGCAGCGGATATGCCCGTCTTGCGGCATCGCGGCGTGACGCTGACCGCGTGGCCGCCGGCGCCAGGGGACCGCTTCGACGTCACATTGCTGCCGCCAGCGGACGGCGTAGAACGTCTGAGGGACGCGTTGGACGAGATATTCCGCCGTTCGCCGAGCAGCGCAAGGGCGATCGAAACACTGTCGAAAGACGGTCCGGTCACGATCGCCTACCACCCGCACAGGGTGCGCGATACAAGCCGGTTGAACACGATGAATATCGCGCTGTTCGTCCCGAACCATGGCCGACCGGAGCGCGACGACGATGCGCGAAGCTATCTGGTCGTTGTCAATCAGCACGGAATCAAATGGCCCGAACGCGAACTGGCTGCCGTTCTGGTCCATGAACTTGCCGGACATGGCATGCAGCATTTCAGGGGCCGCTTCGAGACGCTCCGTTCCCTGGATCGCGAGTGTGAAGCGTATCTTTACGAAGAACGCGCGAACCAGGATTTGGGGCTCGATAAGGATACCCTGGACATGGTCCAGTTCCGCAGGGCCCTCGAAGGGCGCTATTGCTCGGATTTTCGCGCTTACATGCGGCATGCAATGCCCGATAGGCTGGCGCTCTGGGATCGGCGCAATCCCGATGTCGGCGCCCTCCTCTCGGCCTTCGACGCATATGTGGCGGCCATGAATTCGGGAAAGATGCGATGAAGGTCGCCGTCGTCACCCCCTATTTCCGCGAGGCGGGCGGCATCCTGCGGGCCTGTCATGCGAGCGTGGCAGGCCAGACGCATCCCTGCACGCATTTCATGATCGCGGACGGCCATCCGGCGGCCGAGGTCGAGGCGTGGCCGATCCAGCATTTCGTGCTGGCGCGGAGTCACGACGACAACGGCAACACGCCGCGATGCATCGGTGCCCTGTCGGCGATGAATCAGGGGTTCGAGGCCATAGCGTTCCTCGATGCCGATAATTGGTACGAGG
Source organism: Alphaproteobacteria bacterium (assembly GCA_050250795.1). Lineage (GTDB taxonomy): Bacteria > Pseudomonadota > Alphaproteobacteria > UBA8366 > UBA8366 > JBFWNZ01. The sequence continues at coordinate 13,106 of JBFWNZ010000047.1, forward strand.
CGGACCATATCGCCGGGCTGGTCGCATTGCACCAGCAGACGGGGGCTGCGATCTGCACAGCCGGCCGCTCGCTGCGCCGGCTCGACGGCACCGTTCTGGTCGCCCATGACGATTGGAGCGACGGCGATCGGATGGCGGATACCAACTGCGTCTTGCTGACCCGTGAGGCCTTCCGCCTGCTGCCGGTATGGGCCTTGATGCCGAAGCAATTGAGCCCGGTCTGCGACCGGGTCTTCTGGACGGCCGTGCGTCGCAGCAATCTGTCGCGCGCGCATCTCGATCGACCCAGCGTGGCCTTCCGGACGCAGTATGCCCAGCACTATCGCCAACGCGGGGAGGCAGCGCCGGACAACGCCAAGGAAGCCGAAGCGACCGACCATGCCATCCGCTGGTGGAATGCGCTTCCCGCCGACAGCCGGAGCCGTTGGGACCGGCTGCTATACGGCGCTTAAGTCAAGGCTCGCCGATTCTGGGCGTCCCGCCGGTCAAGGTCCGTCCCGGTCCGAACGCCTTGTCGAGGGTGCGCGTCGAATCCTCTGCCAGCAGGATCGCATCGCTCAGCAGGTGCAGGATTTTCATGTTGTTGTTGATGACGTGGCGGGCCTCTGTGCGGTGGTCGTCCGCAATCTTGAGGCAGCGCGTCAGGATATCCTTGCGCAATACGCTGAGGATTTCCTCAAGCTTGTAGCCGTCGGGTTTGCTGTCGGAAACCAGGAAATGCGTCATGGCGTCCATCTTTCCTGTCGTCCATCCGCACGCTGCGGAGGTGTTGTTACGATACCACAGCAGCCCTTCATGCGGCTCTATTGCGGCAAGGCCCGGCGCAACATCAGGCCGATGGGTACCATTTTCGCCAGCGTGATGCCGGTGAAGTCGTTGATCGTCGCACGGATGTCGTCGAGCACGGCCCGGTCGGGCTGGACCGACGGACTGCCGAATGTTCCGGCGAGTGCCGCGGCTTGGCGTTTCGCTTTGGCTTCTGCCCCCTCGATGGCCTGCATAAGCCGCCCATCAGCCTCGAGAGGGGCCAGAAGGCCCCATGCCAGGGCCAGGAAGCCTGGCCAGTAACCGAGATGGCGGTAGAGGCTGACCATGATTCCGCCCCCATCGCGCGCGCATATCCGGTTCAGGCGGCGCACGAGTTCCGCCGTTTCCGCATCCAGTTCATGCATCGCAAGAATCGGCGGAATTTCGCCCTCGACGCGCTCGGGGACGGTTGGTGCCGTCGCGGCGAGAGCCGCCTCCGGCGATGCCGCGCCATCCAGGGCGGCGTAGAGCGCGCGCAGCCCCAGCATGTTCTGGGAATTGCCGAGATTGTAAGTGTCGAGCACGCGCGCGAGCGTTGCCGCCTGCGTCTCGTTCACGCCGACCGCCGCCAGCACATCGGCTGGAATGGCCGGCAGGGCGGGCCCGGTAAATGCGGCCCGGAAGGCCGCCGCCTCCTTGGCCACCGCCCCGCTCGCATAGAGCGGTCGAGCCGTCTCCCAGGCCCATTGCAACCCATCCGGCAGGGCAGCGAAATGACGCCAGACCAGATTGATGACCGGAATACCGAGCGTCCGGCGCATGTCCTCGTAGATATCCGCGACGATGCCCGTGGCCTCTGCCTCGGGAACCGTCGGCATGTCGTCGGCGGCGTTGGTACTCATCAGCGGATCACGAAGGGATCGGGGATTTCGGGATTGGTGTTGATCCAGACGCTCTTGGTCTGAAGGAAGTCGTTGATCGCCTCCTGCCCGCTCTCGCGCCCAAGCCCGGACCGCTTGTAGCCGCCGAAGGGAGAGACGTAACTGACGGCGCGATAAGTGTTTACCCAGACGGTGCCCGCCTGGATACGCCGCGGGATCTCGATGGCCCGCTGAATGCTGGAGGTCCAGACGCCGGCCGCGAGGCCGAACACGACGTCATTGGCGATGGCGACGGCCTCGTCGTCGTCCTTGAAGGGAATGACCGACAGGACCGGGCCGAAGACTTCCTCCTGCGCGATCCGCATCTTGTTATGGACGCCGGCGAAGATCGTGGGCTCCACGAACCATCCGGCACCGCATTCGGGACGGGTCGCCTTGCCGCCGCCCAGCAGGCATTGCGCGCCCTCCCCTTTGGCGATGTCCATGTAGCCCAGGATTTTTTCGTACTGGGGCTGGGTCGTCACCGGGCCGACCTGGGTATCCAGGGACATCGGATTGCCCATCCGGGCGGTCCTGGCGAATGCCACAAGCTTCTCGACGAAGGCATCGTGGATCGATTCCTGCACCAGCAGCCGCGATCCGGCGATGCAGGTCTGGCCGGTCGCCGCGAAGATGCCGGAAATGGCCCCTTTGACCGCGTTGTCGATATGGGCGTCGGCGAACACGATGTTGGGCGACTTGCCGCCCAGCTCCAGGCTGACCTTCTTCAGTCCGCGGGCGGCGGTCTCATAGACGCGGGCGCCGCTGGCGGAACCGCCCGTGAAGGCAACCTTGGCAACCTTCTCATGCGTGGTCAGCGGTTCGCCGACCTCGGCGCCGAATCCGGTCACGACATTGACGACACCGGGCGGGAAGCCTGCCTGTTCCACCAGTTTCACGAATTCGAGGACGGATGCCGAGGTGAACTCCGACGGTTTCAGCACGACCGTGTTGCCGGCCGCCAGCGCGGGCGCCAGCTGCCAGGTGGTCAGCAGAAGCGGGGAATTCCAAGGGGTGATCGCAACGACCACGCCCAACGGTTCGCGCAGCGTGTAGTTCAGCACGCCCGGCTTGTCGATGGGCACCACCGTCCCCTCGATCTTGTCGGCCAGCCCGCCGAAGTAATAGTACCATTGCGGCACGTAGTTGAGCTGCGCGCCCATCTCGGCGATCAGCTTGCCGTTGTCTTGGACCTCCAGCGCGCCCAGGCGCTTTGCATTTTCCGCGATCAAGTCTCCCAGGCGGCGCATGAGGGCACCGCGCTGCGAGGGATGCATGGCAGGCCAGGCGCCGGTCGAGAAGGCGCGATGGGCGGCTTCGACGGCGCGGTTCGCGTCGGCAGCCGTGCCGCGAGGGATCAGGGCCCAGGGCTTGCCGGTGAACGGATTGTAGGATTCGAACCAGTCGCCGCTGCTGGGATCGACCTATTCGCCGCCGATATACATCTGGAACTTCGCTAGTCCGCTCATTGCGTTTCCTCCGATGCTTTCGGTTAGTACATCGGCTTTGGCCGGCAGCCGCAAGGCCGGAGCGATCCCCGCACGCGGCGCATATGCCGCATGTGCGGGCGCGGGTTGTTGCGCGCCGAAGCCGTCGTCACAATCGCGCCGCTTTCAACGAGGGAACGAGTGACCTTTCCATGCAGCAAGCAGCCTACATCAAGGGCCATGGCGACATTTCGGATGTCATCATTGGCGACTATCCCGAACCGAAGATCGAAGCGCCCGACGATGTGATCGTGGAGGTCCATGCCTGCGGCCTGAACCATGTGGACCTGTTCTGCATCC
>JBFWNZ010000048.1:0-16447 GCA_050250795.1 Alphaproteobacteria bacterium
CCGGGGAGCGGGGACTGGACGGCAGCCTCGGCCGCGAGGTTCTGCGGTCGCTGCTGCCGCCCGTCGTCCTGATCGTCGCGGTGCTAGGATCGATCCTGGCCGGCATCGCCACCCCCACCGAGGCAGCCAGCGTCGGTGCCGTCGGCGCAACGCTGCTGGGCGCCTATCGTCTGGGCGGCCCGCCCCCGGCGGCGCAGCGGGGTATCCTCACGGCCGTCTGCCGCCTCGACCCGCACGGCCGCAGCATCCTCGGCGCCGGCCTGGCGATCCTTGCCATGCTCGTCATCACGGCCTTCTTCGACCTGCGGCTTCAGCGCGCGACGATCCCGCCCGCCGACATGGCCGCGATTGCCGTCTGCATCCTGCTGGCGGCAATCGCGACAGCAGGCCTTGCTCTCAGCTTCGCCCGCGTCCTGGCGACCGGCATCCTGACCGCCGTGATGCGCTCGACGCTCGAGGTCGCCTCGATGGTCTTCGTCATCCTGATCGGCGCGGCGCTCTTCTCGCTCACATTCCGCGGGCTCGGCGGCGACAGGCTGGTGGAGAGCTTCCTGACCGATCTGCCGGGCGGCACCGTGGGCGCCATCGTCGTCGTGATGCTGGCGATATTCCTGCTGGGCTTCTTCCTCGACTTTCTGGAGATCGTCTTCATCGTCGTTCCCATCGTCGGGCCGATCCTGCTCCAGATGGAGTTCGCGCCGGGGCAGCCGGTCGATCCGGTCTGGCTCGGCATCATGATCGCGGTGAACCTGCAGACCAGTTTCCTGACCCCGCCTTTCGGCTTCGCGCTGTTCTATCTGCGCGGCGTGGCCCCGCCGGAGGTGACGACCATGCATATCTATCGCGGTGTCGTCCCCTTCGTGGCGATGCAGCTGTCGATGCTGGTCATCCTCTGGTTCGCGCCCGGCCTCGCAACATGGCTGCCGGGGGCGATCTTTGGTTGAGGCCCGCGCGATCCTCCTGCGGGACGCCGTCAAGGCGGACCTGCCCGCGATTGTCGCCCTGCTCGCCGACGACCCCATCGCGGCCGGGCGTGAGACGCCGGCCGACCCGCTGCCGGACTCCTATGCCGCAGCCTTCGACGCCATGACGGCCCAGCCTGGCAACGTCGTCATCCTCGCCGAGATCGAGGGCCGGATCGCAGGATGCCTGCAACTGACCTTCATCCCCGGCCTCACCCGCACCGGATCGCTGCGGGCACAGGTCGAGGGCGTGCGGGTTGCCGGCGGATGGCGCGGCCACGGCATCGGCGAGACGCTGATGCAGGAAGCGATTCGACGCTCGCGCGAAGCGGGGTGCGGGCTGATCCAGCTCACCACCGATCAGGGCCGGACCGATGCCCGCCGCTTCTATGAGCGGCTGGGCTTCACCGCCAGCCATTTCGGCATGAAGCTGGCGCTCGACGGTTAGCCCAGGCCGTCAGCCGAGCCCGGAAAACTTGTTGTTGCGCGGAAATCCGCGCGGCGCCAGCCGGCCTGTCTGCGCCCGCCTGCCCAGCCATTCGCTCAGATCCGTCTCGGTCCGTGTCCGGTCGCCCATCGGCCAGGACAGCCCCTCGGCCCGCGCGAAGGTCGTGACATCGGCCATCCCGCCCTTGACGTAGCGTTGCAGCATGACGCCGCGGCCGCGCGTCATCTCGGGCAGTTCGTCGACCCCGAACACCAGAAGCTTGCGGTTCTCGCCGACCACGGCCACGGAATCGCCGCGCACCGGCACGCAGACCACCGCCTCCACCTTGCCCGAGACGTTCAGCACCTGCCGGCCCGCCCGCGTCTGGGCGATGGCGTCCTTCTCGGCGACCACGAACCCGCGCCCGTCGCTCGCCGCCACCAGCAGCCTGCGCGCCGGATCGTGCACCAGCAAGGTCACGATGTCGTCCTCGTTGCTGAGGTCGATCATCAGCCGCAGCGGCTCGCCGAAGCCGCGCCCGCCCGGCAGCTTGTCTACGCCGAGCGTGTAGAAGCGGCCGTTGGTCGCGAAGACGAGCAGCTTGTCGGTCGTTTCGGCATGGATCGCGAAACGGTGCTGGTCGCCCTCCTTGAAACGCAGGTCCGAGGTGTCCTGGACGTGCCCCTTGATCGCCCGGATCCAGCCCTTCTCGGAACATACGACGGTCACCGCCTCGCGCTCGATCATCGCCTCCAGCGGAATGATCTCGGCCGAGGGCGCCTCGCCCAGTTCGGTCCGGCGGCGCCCCAGTTCGGTCGCCGGACCGAAGCGCTTGCGCAGCTCCGCGATCTGCCCGGCAACCGTCTTCCAGCGCAGCGCCTCGTCGCCCAGCAGCGCCAGCAGGACCTTGCGCTCGGCTTCCAGCGCCTCGTTCTCGCGCCGGATTTCCATCTCCTCCAGCCGGCGCAGATTGCGCAGCCGCATGTTGAGGATGGCTTCGGCCTGCACCTCCGTAAGCGAGAATGCCTGCATCAAGGACTGCTTGGGCTCATCCTCCTCGCGGATGATGCGGATCACTTCGTCGAGGTTGAGATAGGCGGCGAGATACCCGCCCAGCACTTCCAGCCGGTGCTCGATCTTGCCCAGCCGGTGCCGCGAACGGCGGATCAGCACCGTATGGCGGTGATCGAGGAAGGATTGCAGCACCTCGCGCAGGTTCATCACCCGCGGCAGCCGCCCGCCATCCAGCACGTTCATGTTGAGGCCGATGCGAACCTCCAGGTCGGTCTGGCGGAACAGGGTCTGCATCAGCACGTCCGGATCGACGTTGCGGCTCTTGGGCTCCAGCACCAGCCGGACCGTCTCGGCGGATTCGTCGCGCACATCCTCCAGCAGCATCAGCTTCCGCCCCTGGATCAACTCGGCGATCTTCTCCACCAGCTTCGACTTCTGTACCTGATAGGGCATCTCGGTGACGACGACCTGCCAGGTGCCGCTTTTCAGCCGCTCGACCTCCCAGCGTGCGCGCAGGCGGAAGCTGCCGCGCCCGGTCGAATAGGCCTCGGCCACCGCCTCGCGGGTCTCGCACAGCACGCCGCCGGTTGGAAAGTCCGGCCCCGGCATCAGTTCCACCAGCTTGGCGATTGTCGCGTCCGGCGTCTTCACCAGATGCAGCAGGGCCTCGCAGATTTCCGCGATGTTGTGCGGCGGAATGTTGGTCGCCATGCCGACCGCGATGCCCGACGCGCCGTTCGCCAGCAGGTTCGGGAACGCCGCCGGCAGGACGGCCGGCTCCGCGCCTTCGCCGTCATAGGTGTCGCGGAAATCGACCGCGTCCTCGTCGATCCCCTCCAGCAGCAGTTCGGCCACCGCCGTCAGCCGCGCTTCGGTGTAGCGCATGGCCGCCGGGTTATCGCCGTCGATGTTGCCGAAATTGCCCTGGCCGTCGACCAGCGGATAGCGCTGCGCGAAATCCTGGGCCAGCCGCACCATGGCGTCATAGATCGCCTGATCGCCATGCGGATGGTACTTGCCCATCACGTCGCCGACGATGCGGGCGCATTTCTTGAACCCGGCATTCGGGTCGAGCCGCAACTCGCGCATTGCGTAGAGCAGCCGGCGATGCACCGGCTTCAACCCGTCGCGCACATCCGGCAGCGACCGCGACATGATCGTCGACAGCGCATAGGACAGATAGCGCTCGCCGAGCGCGTCGGCGAGCGGCACGGGGCGGATGTCGCCCGTCTCGAAGGCTTCACTCATGTCAGGACTCCCTACCGCATATAGTAGCGGCTTGGCCCCGACACCGCAAAGCCTCGCGGGTCAGGTGCCGGGATATTCCTTGGCCAGTTCCGCTGCGCTGTCCTTCAGCCCATAGGCGTCCAGAAGCTCCGTCTCCTCGTCGAGGATCTGGAACATGTGCACGGCGTTGCGCGGCACGAAGACGATGGAGCCGGCGCCGGCCTCGAACTGCCGCCCCTCCAATGTCACCAGAACCCGGCCGCGCAGGATCATCGACACCTGCTCCGCCTCGTGCCGGTGCGGCTTGCCGACCGAGTTCGCCTTCACCACGGCCCGCGTCAGCACCACATGGTCGCCGACCCAGGTCTTGCGCGTCGTGCCGCTATGGGTCGAGACGCGGGGATCGGAGATGGCGACGTCCTCGATCTCTTCCCAGGTCGTCAAGGCCGGGGTCTTGTTACGCTGCCGCTCGATCGCCTCGCAGATTTCGTCCATGCCGGTATCCTCCCGCAGATTCTTGTATCCACGGAGCATACATCGGCGGCGCGCCGGACGCTAAAGCAGCGTGCCCCGCTCCAACGCCGCGAGGAACAGCAGCACGCCGGACAGGGTCAGAACCGTCGCGCCCGCGAAGGCGATGCTGCGCATCGTCACGCCGTACAGGCCCGGACGGTCCATGGTGAGGCCGACAACCCCGCGCCGCAACGCGATGGCGCCGATGCCGATCAGCGAGGTCGTGATGGCGACGCCAAGGCCCATTGCCCCCACGGCGACCGCGCCGATCCAGAAAACGCCATAAGCCAGCGCGAACAGCAGCACCACGATGGCGCCGCTGCATGGCCGCAGACCGGCCGCCAGCGCCATCATCGGCAGTTCCCCCGCCGTCCCGGCCAGCCGGTGCCGCCAACCGGGCTCGTCCTGCGGATGATGATGCGCGCGGTCATGACGATGGTCATGACTATGATGCGCGTGGTCGCGGTCGTGCCCTGCCGCCGGATGGTCGCAGCACTCCTTGCCGACGAGGGCGCGCCAGGCAAGATACAGTCCCATCGCAGCAAGCAGGACATAGCTGACCAGTTCGACCGTCAGCGCGTGGCCCAACACCTCGAACCGCGTCGAACCCAGGATCACGGCAAAAATACCGACCAGCAGGACCGCCGCCACCGCCTGAACGGCAGCAGTCATCAAGCTGAGCGCAATACCCCGACGAAGAGGGGCCTGCCGCGACAGGAAGTAGCTGCCGATCACCATCTTCCCGTGCCCCGGCCCGGCGGCGTGGAACACGCCGTACAGAAAGGCAATTCCGATGATGACCAAGGCCGCCATGGGCGAGCCGGCCTCGGCATAGCCGCGCACGTCGCCGGCGAGGCGGGCATGCAGATCGCGTTGCATTTCCGCAACCTTGAGTACGACGGGGACCAGCACCGCGGGCAATGGGACGGCCGGCCCTTCCGCTGCCGGGCTTGCCGCGGGACGTGCGGCAAAAGGGCTTCCCTCCACCGCCATCGCCGGCATTGCGGCGAGGCCAAGCATCAGGAAGGCGAGGACGGCGAGACCGCGCCGCATCTCAGCCTGCCGCACAGCGCAGTTCGACGCGCAGGGGGAACACCATCCCGAAATAGATCGGGTTCTCCTTGTCCTCCCCCATCGCATAGTGGCAGCCCTCGCTGCCGCTCCCAGCGACCCGTATCGGGTCGTTCTTGTCGAACTCGACCGCCACATAGAAGCTGTCGTCATAGACGCTGAAGGCGAAAGGCGTGTCGCGCGGGTCCACCGGCGCCTCCAGCGGCACCGTGAAGGAATAGTGCACGATCCCCTTCTTCACCGTCGCATTGAAGTCGCGGACATGCTCCACCGGCTTCGGTGCCGGGTTGCCGGCGCCGATCCGGATATGCGTGAAATAGCTCAGGAAACGCAGGTTGGAGAAGGCGCCCTCTTCGAGCGTCTTCATCTCCGCCGCATCGAAATGCTTGTCCTTGTTCTTATCGAAATCTTCGAGGATCAGCATGCTGAACACCTCGTCGAAATCCCATTCCATCTTCAGGGCCACGATCTTGCCCTGCTCGAACACGACGCCGGTGACGTTGTTGACGAACACATGCGGATGGGCCTGTGTGGAGCCCGGCAACAGCGCGGCCCAAAGCCCAAACATTGCCGCGAGCCATCCCCGCCTCACGGCCGCACCGCCCGCATCAGCGGCACCACGCCATGCGCTCCGATAAACAGCAGGAATGCTGCGACAACAACGGACGGCCCGGACGGGGTGTCCCAGGTCAGCGAGCCTTCCATCCCGAACGCCACGGCAAGGCAGCCGACCGCGCTGGCGGACGCCGCCATCGCTTCCGGCGTGCGCGCGAACAGCCGCGCCGTTGCGGCGGGAATGATCAGCAGGGCAACCACCAGCAGAACGCCCACGATCTTCATCGCGACCGCCACCAGGGTCGCCAGCAACAGGGTCACGACAAGTTGCACCCGCTGCACCGGCACGCCTTCGGCGCGGGCCAGTTCCTCATGCACCGTCAGCGCGACCAACGGCCGCCAGATCGCTGCCAGCGCCAGCAGCACAACTGCTCCCCCGCCATAGACCAGCACCAGATCGCCGTGCGTCACCGCCAGCATGTCGCCGAACAGATAGCCCATCAGGTCCACCCGCATGCCCTCGGTCAGGCTCAGAACCAGGATACCCAACGCCAGCATGGTATGCGCCAGGATGCCGAGCAGCGTGTCCGCCGCCAGCCAGCGCTGCCGCTGCAACGCCGCCATTGCCAGCGCGAAGGCGATGCAGACCGCGAGGATGCCGGCATTCAAGCTCACCGACAGCAGAAATCCGAGCGCCACCCCCAGCAGCGCGGAATGCGCCAGGGAATCGCCGAAATAGGCCATGCGCCGCCACACCACCACGCAGCCGAGCGGCCCGGCGATCATCGCGACGCCCAGGCCCGCCAGCAGGCCGCGCCAGACGAAATCGTCGAGGAGGCTCAATGCCGGTGCTCCTCATCCGTACAGACATGTCCCGACAGATCGTGTTCATGGTCGTGCGCGTGGGTGTACACAGCGAGCCCCTCTGCCACCTGGCGCCCGAACAGCGCGATATAGCCGGGATCGCGGCTGACCGCCTCCGGCGCACCGGAGCAGCAGACATGGCCGTTCAGGCATATGACCCGGTCGGTCGCCGCCATCACCAGATGCAGGTCGTGCGACACCATCAACACGCCGCAGCGGCGGCGGTCGCGGATACGGGCGATCAACGCATACAGTTCGATCTCGCCCTTGTAATCCACGCCCTGGACCGGCTCGTCCAGCACCAGCAGGTCCGGGTCGCGCAACAGCGCGCGCGCCAGCAGAACGCGCTGCAACTCGCCGCCCGACAGGCCCTGCACGGGCGAGTCCAGAAGATGCGCGCCGCCCACCTCGTCCAGCGTCGCCAGCAGAACGGTCTCGCCCTGCCGGCGCGTCAGGGTCAGCAGGCGGCGCACCGTCAGCGGCAGCACCGGCTCGACGGCGAAGCGCTGCGGCAAATAGCCGATGCACAAGCCCCGCCGCCGATGCACGCTTCCCGCGTCCGGCGCCTGAAGCCCCAGCAGCGTGCGCACCAGGGTCGTCTTGCCCGACCCGTTCGGCCCGATCAGGGTGACGATCTCTCCCGGCGCGACCGTCAAGTCGACATGCTCCAGCACCGGCCGCCCCGCATAGCGCACGGTCAGGCCGCGCCCTTCGATCAGCGGGGCTGCGGTCGCCAGGGTCGCCGGCACTGCCTGGACCGCATCAGGCATCGGCAGCCTTCACCCGGCATCCCGAACAAAGACCTTCGACCTCGACGACCGGATTGGCGACATGGAATCCGCTGCGGGCCGCGCCGTCGACGATGGCCCGGCTGATATCGCGATCGTGGATTTCCGCCACCCGCCCGCAGACGGTGCAGATCAGGAACTGCCCGTCATGGCCGTCCCCGCGCGGATGGTCGCAGCCGACGAAGGCGTTGCGGCTGGCGAGGCGATGAACCAGCCCCTGCTCGGTCAGGAAATCCAGCGCCCGATACACGGTCATCGGCGCCACGCGCCGGCCGTCCGTGCTGAGCTTCTCCAGGATATCGTATGCCCCGACCGGCTCATGGTTGGACCAGATCAGTTCCAGAACCTGGCGGCGCAACGCGGTCAGGCGCGCGCCGCGCGCATCGCAGAGTTCGTCGGCGGCCGACATCGCCTTGGCGACGCATCGTCGATGATCGTGGCCCGGTGCCGGGAACAGCAGATCGAGTTCCATGGCGGCCTGCTCCGTCGCTGTGCACAGGAAGACGCGCATTCGCGCGCCTATCAGAAATGCCACACGCAGCCGCCGCTTGCAATCGCTACACTATAACATTACAAACGATATAACATCACATTGTATAACACTCATCGCGACAGACGGATTTCCCATGCATTCCAAAAGCTTGATTGCCGCTACGGTTCTCTCTTTCGCAGCTTGGCTCTCCCCGGCCGCTGCAGAGCCTCCCCGCGTTGTCGCCACGATCAAACCGGTGCATTCGCTTGTCGCCGGAGTCATGCAGGGGGTCGCCACCCCGCACCTGCTGCTGAAGGGTGCCGCCTCGCCGCACGCCTATGCGATGACGCCATCGGATGCCGCGGCGTTGCAGGGCGCGGACCTCGTCGTGTGGGTCGGCGAAGGCATGGAAACCTTCCTCCTGAAGCCCATGGCCGCACTGCCCAAGCGCACGCGCGTCCTCGCGCTCGACGACGCACCCGGCATCGCCCTGCTCGACGTCCGGGAAGGCGGCGCCTGGGATGAGCATGACGACCATGGCCACGAGCACGGGCATGAGCATGAAGAAGCCAAGGACATGCATCTCTGGCTCGACCCGATGAACGCGCAGCGGGCCGTCGAGGCCCTCGCCGATACGCTGTCCGGTATGGACCCCGCCAACGCAGCCCGCTATGCCGCCAATGCCGAGGCGGTTCTGGCCCGGCTCGACACGCTCGACGGCGAACTTCGCGAGACGCTCGCGCCGCTCCGCGGGCGCCCCTACATCGTCTTTCACGATGCCTATCACTACTTCGAGCAGAGCTATGGGCTGTCGGCGGTCGGATCGATCACCGTGAATCCCGATGTCGCGCCCGGCGCCAAGACGCTGCGCGCCATCCGTAAGAAGCTGACCGACAGCAAGGCCCGCTGCGTCTTCCGCGAGCCGCAGTTCACGCCGAAACTGGTGGCGACGGTGACAGAGGGCCTGTCGGTGAAGACCGGCATCCTCGACCCGCTGGGCGCGGACCTGCCGGAAGGGCCGGACGCCTATTTCCTGCTGATGCGCAATCTCGCCGACGGGCTGCGGACCTGCCTGATGTAACGGTCAGAAGGTCGGCGTGCCGCGCACCGTCGTGCGCATCAGCACGCGCCGCTGGTCGGGCGGGAAGTCGCCTGTCGCGGAATGCCAGAGGCAGCGGTTGTCCCAGATGACCGTGTCGCCGACGCGCCATTTGTGCCGCGCCTGGAACCGCTCCTGCCCGCACCAGTCGAAGACCTCGCGCAACAGCGCCTGACTCTCCGCCTCGTCCATCTCCGCGAAATCCATGGTGTGGACGGGATTGACATAGACGCTCTTGCGCCCCGTCTCCGGATGCGTCCGCACGGCGGGGTGGCGGACCGGCGGGATCGCCTGGTCCGCCGCGCTGAGCGCCTTGCGATACAGTTCGACCCGGCCGCCGAACCGGAAACCCGCCTGCCGTCCCTCGATACGGCGCTTCAGAGGCTCCGGCATCGCCGCATAGGCAAGCGCCATGTTGGCGAACAGCGTGTCGCCGCCCGATGTCGGGATTTCCTGGCTGTGCAGGATCGTCGCCTTGGCCGGGATCTCATCGTAGCAGAGGTCCGTGTGCCAGCCGACGCCGCGCTTTGCACCGAAGGGATCGACCCGCCCTTGGGCATCCAGGTTCGACAGCATGACGATCTCATTGAATTCCGGATGCCAGTACTGCTTCGTCTTGTGCGGCTGCAAATTCCCGAACCGGCGCGAGAACGCCAGGAATTGCTGCGGCGTCAGCGGCGTGTCGCGGAACACCAGGACATGATGATCCAGGAACGCGGCCTCGATGGCCGCCATCTCCTCCGCGGCCACAGGACCAGCGATGTCCACGCCGAGGACCTCGGCCAGCAACGGCTCGGCAAGCTTGCGGATCGCGACCGCCATGACGTTTCCCTCCCAAGCATCTTTTTGCGGGAGTGTAGCGGAATTCCCGCGACCGCCTATAGAGCGCCGCGACTCACCCGTTCCGCCAGACGCGCGCGGACATCCGGCATCGACGCCCCCTGCGGCCGCAAAAGGTGCCGGTCGAGAAAGTATCCGGTCAGCCGCAACCCGGCGGTCAGCGCCGCCGCGTCCACATCCCCTTGCCCTGCCAGAAAGCCGGGCAGCGGCAGCAGGCGGTCGCGATACCCCTCGCCCGCCGCCCTCGACACGGCGCGCCCCGTCTTCGGCGAGACATAGGCAAGGTCCTCGGTGCTGCCGGTCGCCGCGCAGCGTGCCAGATCGAGCCCGTAGCCGAGTTCGCCCAGCAGCCCCAGTTCCCAGCCGATATAGGCTTCGGCCCAGCGTTCGGAATCGAGCGCGGCAAGCAGCGCGAGCGTCGTCTCGTAAAGCGCCGGATGCGGTTCGCGCTCGGGAAGGCCCGCCTCGATCAGCGCGCAGGCCGAGGCCAGTGCGGCAAGCCGCCCCGCATGGTCGAGCAGGCGCGCCGCGATACTCTCGGTCAGTTCGAGGGCGAAGCTGCCGAGATGCTCGTCCAGCCGGGCCCGCCAGACCGCAGCGACGCGATTGCCGGGTTGCAGCATGCCGCGATGCCGGCGCGATCCGCCGCCGCGCAGCAGGCCGGCATGCCGCCCATGGTCGCGGGTCAGAAGGGTCGCGATGGCCGCGGATTCGCCGTGGCGCCGCGCCGTCAGGACGATGCCGTCATCCGTCCAGTCCATGCCGTCACGCGTCGAACTCCAGACCCCACAGGCGATAGACCACGGGGTCGTCCGTCCATTTCTCGCGATGCTTCACATGCAGGAACAGATGCACCTTGCAGCCCAGCATCGCCTCCAACTCCCGCCGCGCCGTCTCGCCGACGGCCCGGATACGCTGTCCGCCCTTGCCCAGGACGATGCCCTTCTGGCTGTCCCGCTGCACATACACCGTCTGGTCGATGCGCACGCTGCCGTCGCGGAACTGCTCCCAGGCCTCGGTTTCGACCATGACCGAATAGGGCACTTCGTCATGGGTCTGCAGGAACAGCTTCTCGCGCGTCACCTCGGCCGCCAGCAGCCGCATCGGCATGTCCGACAACTGGTCCTCGGGGAAATGCCACGGTCCTTCCGGCATCCGCGCCGCCAGATGCGCCACCAGGTCCGCGACGCCGTCGCCGTTCAGGGCCGAAATCATGAAGACGTCGTCGAAGATGCCTTCGGCGCTCAATTCCGCCGCGAGCCCCAGCAGGACCGGCCGCCGGACCGCGTCCACCTTGTTGAGCACGAGCGTCGCCCGCCGCCCGTCGCCGCGCAATCCTTCGACGATCCGCCGCGTATCGGCGTCGAAGCCGCGCGCCGCATCGACCAGCAGCAGCACGGCGTCGGCATCCTTCGCGCCGCGCCAGGCGGCGTCGACCATGGCCCGCTCCAGCCGCTTGCGCGGCGCGAAGATGCCGGGCGTATCCACGAACACAAGCTGGCTCCGGTCCGCAATAGCGATGCCCAGGACGCGGGTGCGCGTCGTCTGCACCTTGGGCGAGACGATCGAAACCTTGGCGCCCACGACCTGATTCACCAGCGTCGACTTGCCGGCGTTCGGCGCGCCCAGAACCGCCACGAAGCCGAAGCGTGTCGCCTCATCCATCCTTGCGCACCCGATCGAGAAGTTGTGCCGCCGCGGCCTGTTCCGCCGCGCGCTTTGAAGGTCCCATCCCCTCCGCCGGCGCATGCCCATCGACGGCAACGGATATCCGGAAGACCGGCGCATGATCCGGGCCTTCGCGGGTCAGGATATCGTATTTCGGCAGTGGCAGGCCGCGTCCCTGCGCCCACTCCTGCAACGCCGTCTTGGCATCCTGCGGCGGCCGCAACGCCCCGTGCAGGCGGGCCTGCCAATGGCGGCGGATGAAACTGCTGGCAACCTCGATCCCGCCGTCGCGATACAGGGCCGCGATCAGCGCCTCGCACACATCGGCCAGAATCGCGTCGTTGTCGCGGCTGCCAGACTCCTCTTCGCCGCGGCTCATCCGGATATGCGCGCCGATCCCGACCTCGCGTGCGATCTCGGCCAGGGTCTCGCGCCGGACCAGCGCGACGTGGCGGCGCGCCAAATCGCCTTCCGGCTCGTCCGGATAGACATCGAACAGCCAGTCCGCCACGACCAGCGACAGCACGCGGTCGCCCACGAATTCGAGACGTTCATACCCCATGCGATTGTCGGCCGTCGCGCTGCGATGGGTCAGCGCATCCTCCAGCAATGCCGGATCGGCGAAGACATGCCCCAGAATCCGATCGATCCCGCCGGTCATGCCGGACGCCGGCCGGTTAACCGATGCCGTTGAACAGGCGGATGTAGCGGATGGCAAAGGGCCATTTCCACACCTCCCACAGGCTGGCGCTGCCGTCGGTGGAGAAGAACAGGAACTCCGCCCGGCCGACCAGATTCTCCCGCGGGATGAAGCCCACCTGCCCGCTGACGCGGCTGTCGGCCGAGTTGTCGCGATTGTCGCCCATCGCGAAGTAGTGCGCCTCGGGCACCACATATTCCGGCGTGTTGTCCAACGCGCCGAAATCGCCTGCCTCTTCGATGATGCGATGCTCGCGTCCGTTGGGCAGGACTTCGATGTATTGCGCCGCATGTCGCGTGCCGCCGAAGCGCGAGGGATAGGAATAATCCTCGATCCGCCGCCGCGTGACCGGCTCGCCATTGATATGCAGCACGCCCGAGATCACCTGGATGCGGTCCCCCGGCAGGCCGATGATGCGCTTGATGTAATCGGTGCTGCCGTCGCTCGGCAGCTTGAAGACCGCGACATCCCCGCGCTCCGGCTCCGAGGACAGGATGCGGCCGTTGAACAGCGGCAGGCTGAGCGGAAGCGAATGCTTGCTGTAACCGTACGAGAACTTCGAGACGAACAGGTAATCGCCGACCAGCAGGGTCGGGATCATCGAACCCGAGGGAATATTGAAGGGCTCGTAAGCGAAGGTACGGACGACGAGGGCGATGAGAACCGCATAGATCACTGTCCGCGCGGTCTCGAGCAGACCCGACAGATGCGCACGCAGGCCGGTCGGTCCGCTCTTCACGTTGTTGGAAGCCATTCGCTGCCGCGTTGTTCGCTTGCCGTGGCGCGCCGCGCCATGGCCGCAGTAATGGCCGAGCGCATGGGCGGCGTCAACCCTGCGCAACCACCCGCTTGCCGGTGCCGCGCAGACCGCCCTAATCTCGCTTCGGCCGTTCGAACGGGGGCGCCTATGTACGACCTGATCATCCGCGGGGGGCAGCTGGCCGATGGCAGCGGCGGCCCGATACGCAGCGCGGATGTTGCCGTCCTCGGGGACCGCATCGCGGCAATCGGCCGCATCGCAGAAACCGCCCGGCATGAGATCGACGCGGCGGGCCTCGTGCTCTCGCCCGGCCTGATCGACGTCCACACGCATTACGATGCCCAGTTGACCTGGGACCCCACCTGCGCCCCCTCGCCCGCGCTCGGCGTCACCACCGTGGTGATCGGCAATTGCGGCTTCGGCATCGCGCCGAACACGCCGTCGGTGCGCGACGCGTTGCTGCGCAACCTGTCCGAGGTGGAGGGCATGCCGCTTTCCGCGCTGCAGGCCGGCGTGGACTGGCAGTTCGAAAGCTTCCCCGAATATCTCGACATGCTGCGGCGGCGCGGCATGGTGCCGAACGTGGCGGCCTTTTTCTGCCATTCCAGCCTGCGTGGCACGGTGATGGGGCCGGACGCCAGCCGCCGGGCGGCCACGGCCGACGAACTGGCGCAGATGCGGCGCCTGCTCGCCGAAGCGCTGGAAGCCGGCGCCATCGGCTTTGCCTCCTCCACCTTCGAGAACCACAACGGCCATGGCGGCCTGCCGATGCCCTCGCGCCTTGCCGACGATGCGGAGTTCGATGCCCTGATCGGCGTGCTGGGCGAACGCCGGCAGGGCCTCTTCATGGCCACCGTCGGCCAGCGCACGACCGTCGATACGCTCGCGGACTGGGCCCGGCGGACGGGGCGGCCGATGATCTATGCCGCATTGCTGCACAATGCCGCCCTGCCCGAGCGGACGCGCAACGTCCTGGCCGGTTGCCGCCGGGCCCGCGAACAGGGGCTGGAGGTTTACGCCCAGTGCTCCTGCCAGCCGCTCAGCATGGATTTCACCCTCGACAACGCGTATCCGCTCTACGGCGTCGATCCCTGGGGCAAGCTGCCGCTGGACGATCGGGCCACCATCGCGCGCGCCTTCGCCGATCCGGAATTCCGCGACGCGATCCGCCGCAGCCTGTCCGCGCCGGTGGGCGGGCGGCTGTTCAACGGCGACTGGACGCGGGTGGAGATCGCCGAAAGCCCCCGGCGCCCTGCCGACGAGGGCCGTACCGTCGCCGAACTTGCCCGGGCGGAAGGCCGCGACCCCGTCGACCTGTTCTTCGATCTCGCCCTGTCGGACGACCTTCGTACCGTGTTCAACGCGAAGATGCTGAATGTCGATGAAGCGGGGGTGGCCGAGATGCTGCGCCATCCCGACAGCCTCGTCAGCCTGTCGGATGCGGGCGCCCATCTGACCTTCCTCTGCGATGCGGGCTACGGCCTGTACCTGCTCGGCCATTGGGTGCGCGAGCGCGGCGTGCTCGACCTGGGGGCGGCCGTGCATGCGCTGACCGCGAAGCCCGCGTCGATCTATGGCATCCGCGACCGCGGCCGGATCGTCGAAGGCGCCTATGCCGATCTCATGCTGTTCGATCCACAATCGGTCGGCGTGGGCAAGGCCCGCCGCGTCGCCGATCTGCCCGGCGGGGCCAGCCGCCTCGACCGCCAGCCCCTGGGCGTGCACGGCGTCTGGGTCAACGGCGCACAGGTCCATGACGGCACCGGCTATGTCGCCAATGCGCGTCATCCGGGACGCCTGCTGACGGACTTCGCGGACCGGCCCTAGGCGGGCACGGCCGAGATGATCACGATGGCCTGGGCGAGCGGAAAATCGTCGGTCAGGGTCAGGTCGACCTGCGCCTTCATGCCCGGCGGCGTGATCGCCTCCAGCCGGCGCAGGGCGCCGCCGGTCAGCTGCATGCTCGGCTTGCCGCCCGGCAGGTTGATCACGCCCAGATCGCGCCAGAACACGCCCTTGCGAAAGCCGGTGCCCAGCGCCTTGGAGCAGGCCTCTTTGGCGGCGAACCGCTTGGCATAGCTGGCGGCGCGGTTCGCCCGCCGGTCGGACTTCACCCGTTCCGTCTCGGTGAAGCAGCGTTCCTCGAACCGTCCCGGATAACGCTCCAGCGTCTTGGCCACGCGGCGGATGTCGATCAGGTCGTTGCCGATGCCCAGAATCATGCGCCCGCCCCCGTCCTTGCCGCATCCATCAGATGACGCATCCGGCGCACCGCCGCCTCCAGGCCGATGAAGGCCGCCTCGCCCACCAGGAAATGTCCGATATTCAGTTCCACGACCTGCGGCAGCGCCGCCACGGGCCCGACCGTCTCGAAGGACAGCCCGTGTCCGGCATGGCATTCCAGCCCAATCTCGGCCGCGTGGCTCGCGGCCGCACGCAGCCGCTGCAACTCGCCGTCGCGGGCCGCGCCCTCCAGGTCGCAATAGCGTCCGGTATGCAGTTCGACGACATCCGCACCCAGCGACAGCGACCGGTCGAGCACGCGCGGATCGGGTTCGACGAACAGCGAGACCCGGATCCCCGCAGCCTTCAGCCGCTGGGTCGCATCGTGGATGGCGCCATAGCCTGCGACCACATCGAGCCCGCCTTCCGTCGTCCGCTCCGCCCGTTTCTCGGGCACGATGCAGCAGGCGTGCGGCCGCACGGCGAGCGCGATGCGGACCATCTCCTCCGTCGCGGCCATCTCCATGTTGAGCGGCCGGTCGACCTCGGCCTTCAGGCGCTGGATGTCGGAATCGACGATGTGCCGCCGGTCCTCGCGCAGATGCGCCGTGATGCCGTCGGCACCGCCCGCAACGGCGGCATGGGCGGCCCGCACCGGATCGGGATGCGTCCCGCCCCGCGCGTTGCGGATGGTTGCGATGTGATCGATGTTGACGCCCAAACGCAGCGCGGCCGCGGTCATATGCTGGGATCTCCCTGCCGTTCCAGGCCGGCGCGAAAGGCCCGCCGGGCCGCCAGCCGCTGGGCCAGATGCTGCCGCCGACGATCCCGGCGCACCCTCACCATGGCCCGCACCGGAAAATAGAAGCTTAGCCAGACGACCGCCATCATTGGAATCGAACCCGCCATCATCGGAAACCAGATGGGCCATATCTGGTCCACGGCGTGCGCGACGTCAAAGCGAAGCGCCGAATGGGTCAGGGTGGTGAACATCGCCGAAAAATCGATCTCATGCGCATGTTTCGCCGCCGGGGCCGCCCGCGTTCCCGCCAGCATCCAGGCCCCGATCTCATAGCTGGAGACCCAGATGGGTCCCATCGTCCACGGATTGAGCAGGAAGGTGCCGATCGCCGCGGCCAGGACGTTGCCCCGGATGGCCAGGGCCCAGATGGCGCTCAACAGGAACTGCATGCCCAGAAGCGGCGTGACCGAGTTCGCAGCGCCGCAGGCCAAACCGGATGCGATGCGGTAGGGCGAGGCCGGC